>JACCYN010000251.1 GCA_013696465.1 Pyrinomonadaceae bacterium | reverse complement strand
ATTTCTGCCCGACGCAAGAAAACATTATAAAGGTTGAAACCGGAAGCGCGCCAGAAATCTCAAGACCGGGCAACGGCGGGCGAAAGTTCGGGCATCAACTTTGGGCAGGGTCGGCGACTGCAAACTGCGCAACCCTTTTAAGATGATATAATCACACGTGCCTTTGTCCGCATCGTTTCGCTCGAAAGGTTGGAAATAAAAATGCGTGTAGATCGGGAAAGACAATTGACGAGTCGGATAATTTCAAGCCTTCTTTTGTCAGCGCTGTTCGGTTGTCTGTGCGCGTCTCTGGCGACGGCGCAGAATCGCGCGACGGGGAGCATCAAGGGCAAGGTGCGCGTCGAGAGCGGCGGCGCGGGAACGAAGGAAGGCGTCAAGGTTGTGGCCCGACAGGGAGACGATGACGTTGCGGAGACGACGACGAACCGCAAGGGCGAGTTTGTGCTTGGCAACTTAAAGCCGGGCGTCTATGCGGTGGTTTTCCGTCCCGGACAGGGAAGCGTGATCATTGATAACGTCGAAGTGCAAGCGGGAAAAACACGAAGTTTGCGTGAGCGCACGCTGCCCGTTGACATCGGCTCAATCGCTTTCGTGCGCGGCAGCGTTTTTAATGCGGCCGGACTGAGCGTTGCGGGCGCGCGCGTCGAACTGTCTCGCCTTGAAGCTGACGGTCGCGCCCGTAGCATCGGCGGCTACGTTACCAACAATCTCGGAGAGTTTGCGTTTCGCGTGCCGCCGACCGTGGCGAAATACCGCGTCACGGTGCGCAACTCCGGCGGCGGCACGCCCGTCTCGAAAGACGTGGAAGTAGACGGAGCTTACGTTTACCGCGTCGCGCTGTCATTGCCCGCCGCCACTTCGCGCGCAGGGCAGTAAACATTCAGGCGAGTGCCTCGATGACGAAAGATGATCCGCTCCAACCTCAAACTCCGCGCCAAGATTTTTTAACCGCGCGCCAACTCGCCGCGATTCTACAGGTGAGCGAATCCACCGTGCGCCGCCTCGCGCTGGCAAAGCGCATTCCCTCGATGCGCCTTGCGCCGCGCATCCTCCGCTTCAGTCTCGAATCGGTGCGCCGCGCCCTCGAAGAAAACGCCCGCCCGCGCTCGCGCCGCAATGAAGAAGACGGAAACACGCGCAACGATTCGCAACTCTCCTTCTCTGACTTATTACCAAAAATCTAACCCGCGTCAATTGCAACATCTCCAATTGCTACCCGCGAATGGTATTAAAGCAAATGGCACGTTCACACAAGCTGAAGCTGACTGCCTCGCTTTCAAGGAAGAATGATGTTGTCCCACGTCTCTTGAGAAAAGCCTTGTTCGTTCACGGCTTTACGCAGACGGTAATACTCTGCGCTCGCTTCCTGCTCGGTGGCGAACAGAGCGACAGGAATGTAGTCGGTGAATATACTTTCACCATCAAGAAGCATACGACGATTCTTTGCAAGCATCTCACCAACGCTTTCAACGTGGAAACAGTTCTGGCTACGGCTGTACTCGACAACAAACATTTCTATGATGCTTTTTGCCATAACTTTACCCTTCAAGAAAGAAACCGGACGCATATTACACTGCTAAAAAGGTTGCTTCTGCCTATTGTGACCTGCGGCGCATCGTATTGAGTTGGCTGGCATCAACCCAACGCCCGTCTCGTTTAAGGAAGAAGCGTGGCTGGCGGGGCGGGTAACGGCGCGCAAAATCGCGGTTGCTGGCGAGCAGGCGCTGCACGCCCGCGCGATCTTCAATTGCCACGCGCCATTCGCCGTCTTCGCGCACGAGGTATTGTCGCAGTATGATTTTGCCTTCGCCTTGAAATGGAGTTTTGATTTGTCCGTAGGCGGTCGTGTCCGCAACGGCCACGTCGCCGGAGACGCGCACGGAGTTGATCTCCAAGCGTTCAAGTTCGTACAGATTGCGCGTGCGCTGTAGTTGATTGACGAATTGATTGCGCGAGATGCGGCGGCGCGAGGCGGACGGCAGGCGGTCGTAGAGCGAAGCGTAGTCGCCGCCCCGCAGTTGCTCGAAAGTTTGTTGTACGACGCCGCGCACTGCCGCTTCGTTTGCGGCGCGAGCGGTCGTTGCAAAGCAGAAAGCGCACAGGATCAGAAAACTTATCGCAAGTAAAAATCTTTCACGCTTCATCTTGGTCTCCGTAATTTTTGTTTTCAACATTGGATGTCTCGCCCGTGTTTGAAGTGTGATCGGAATTAACCAAACTCTGACGAAAAGAAACAAACCACGCGACGATGCCGAGCGTAGCAAGGACAAATGCTGCGTCCGCCTGCCCGCGCCACCACCAAACCGCAACCGCCGCCATCAAGCACGCGACAGCGATCATGTTCCAGATGTTCTCCGCTCCAAACGGATGTCTTTCATGTTTTCGCATACGTGATTTATTTGATCGTCACCGGAATCGAAACATCAATCGTGCGTGGTGCGTAGCATTGTTGGTCGTCGCACGGCTGCACCTGAAGTTTTCCCGTAAGCGAGAAAGAACCTTGCGCGGCATCACTCTTCGCGCGCAACGGCACTTTGATTTCAACCGCGCCTTCATAAACGTCGAGCGGCTTCGGATCGAATGAAAACTTCACGCTTTGCGCGGGCGGGTAAACGGGTTTGCCCGCGACGGTGATGTTGTTCGCTGAGGCGATGTCGAGTTGAGTCGCTTTCAAGTAAGGGTAAGTCGGCGGGTTGGCGTTGATGTGATAACCGTCGGCGATTGAAAGGCGCACGATTGCTTCAGCCGCGCCGCCGCGCGCGATCTCTACCGGCAACGCTTCGTGACGCACGATCTGCGCCGGGGGCGTTGGAGCGGAAGCGCTCGCCGAGTTTCCGGTCGCCCTGTCCGTCGGCGTTGAATTCTCCGGCGCGCCCTGCTGCGCGCAAGCTGAAAGACCGAACGCGAAGCAGAAAATTAAAGCGTAAAGATTTCGGTTCATGAATCAATCATAACGCTTCTGCTCGCGCCTTAACAAAGCCCCGCCAAAGAAGT
>JACCYN010000268.1 GCA_013696465.1 Pyrinomonadaceae bacterium | reverse complement strand
GCGGCGCAGGCATCTGCTTTCGGACTTCACGTTCGCCGTGCGACGTTCCGAGTCGGACGACGAACTGTTGAACGTCGGCAAAGCTTATTCGGGTTTGACGGACGCGGAACTCGCGGAGCTGACCGAGCGGTTTCGCAGGCACACCTTGCAGGAGTTTGCGCACGGGCGCGTGCGCACCGTCGAGCCGAAGATCGTTTTGGAAATCACATTTGATCGCGTGCAGGAATCGAAGCGACACAAAGCGGGTTACGCGCTTCGCTTCCCGCGCATCTTGCGCCTGCGAGACGACAAAACCGTTGCTGACATTGACACGCTCGACGCCGTGCGCAAACTCGTTGACAAGGATGGAGAAGGGAATGCGGATGGAGAGAAGTGAATCGCGGGCGAATGTGAAGAGCGCAGTGGCGAAGAAGCGCGCCGTAAAAGAATATGCGAAGCCGAAAGCTGAATCGGATATTGCAACTGACTTCAACGAACGCATCGAGGTGGCGCGCGGCGAGTTTCAAGAGTTCGTCGGGGGACGCAACGCGAACGATCAAACGATTATCTTGCACGATTCCGACGCTGACGGCGTGACGGCGGGCGTGTGTCTGGAGATTGCGTTAAAGCGCAAAGGCTTCCGGCAGGTTGCGCGCGTCGTGCCCGACCGCCAGCGCAACGCATGGACTGAAAGGAATCGCGCGCGCGTGCGCGAACACAATCCGCAATCTTTATTCGTCCTTGATCTCGGCTGCGCGGGCGAACCCGTGATCGAAAACGTGCCGACGTGCTTTATTGATCACCATCGCCCCGAAGGTGTGCCGCCCAATGGCGTTTTGATTAGCGGCTACACGTGGCAGCCGATTCCGAACACGAGCTTGATGGTTTACGAACTATGCCGCGCAATGGCGGACGTGGACGATCTCGAATGGATCGCCGCCGTCGGCACTTTTTCGGATTTGGGCGAGCGCGCGCCGTTCGAGATTGTTGAAAGAGCGAAAGGGCGTTACACCGCGAAGTGGTTGAAGGAAGCGACCGCGCTCGTCAACGCATCGCGCCGTTCGTCTCTCTACGACCCGGAAGCGGCGGCGCGCGCTTTGCTCGCGCATGACTCTCCGCGCGCGCTCGTTGAATCAACTTCGGAAGATGTCAAGGGTTTGCGCCGCGCCCGCGAAGAAGTTAAGAGCGCGATGAACGAAGCTAAACGTGCTGCGCCCACTTTTAGCAATAACGTCGCGCTCATTCGCATCAACACCCCTTGCCAGATTCATCCTCTGATCGCGCAAATCTGGCGCACGCGCCTTCCGAAATACATTGTGATCGCCGCCAACGAAGGTTACTTGCCGGGTCGTGTGAACTTCAGCGCGCGTTCGGGCGAGGAGATCAGCGTGCTCGATTTCTTGCGTTCAATTGAACTCGATGCGGGCGAAGGAAGCTACGGGCACGGGCACGATCAGGCATCAGGAGGGAGTCTGCCCGTCGGCAGTTGGAATGAGTTGCTGGCGAAGTTGGAATTTCCCGAAAGCGTCTGGGCGCGTGAATAACGCAAACGCGCTTGTGGTCACTCAGTTCATCAGCGAAGTGTAAAGAAGCAACGCGCCGTAAACCGCCATCAGCACGCCGGGTGGGACGAACATCCACGATTTTTCGATCGTTACGCCGGAGAGCATTCTTAAACCGTACTTCGGAAATGTGAAGTAGATGAAACTCTTAACGATGTAAGCCCAGCCGATCAAAGTCAGCGTGAGCGGAACAGCACCCGTCCAGACGTTGTGAAATGCGACGATCAGGACGCCGAGCGGCAAAGTTAAAAGAGCGTTCAAGAAACTCGCCGCCTCGCCTTTATTGCTCATGTGGATGAAGAACTGCGACCACACGCGCGGGCGGACGATGTGCGACGAACCGACGAGGATAAAGCAGATCGCGGCGAGCTTTTGAACTGCCTGTTCCATAATCATCTCCCTGTCTTGCCTACGCAAGTTAGAGCATTAACGACTTCAAAATAAATCTCTTGCCGACGCTCTACCCTCCGCCTACGGACGCAACCAATTATCGAAAAGTTTGCACCAGCAGCCACACATTCAATGACGCGATGACGACGGCAACCGCCCACGCGAGAATTTTGCGCCACAAGGGATTGACGAACTCGCCCATCTTCGTTTTGTCGCTCGTGAACATCACAAGCGGGAAGACGGCGAAACTGAGTTGCATACTAAGCACGACTTGACTAAACACGAGCAACTTCGCCGTCCCCGATTCGCCGTACAACATTGTGACGATGACGGCGGGGACAATCGCAATCAGGCGCGTGATCAAGCGTCTCAACCAAGGAGGCAGGCGGATGTTGAGGAAACCTTCCATCACGATCTGCCCGGCGAGTGTGCCCGTCAAAGTTGAATTTTGACCGGAGGCGAGCAGCGCGACGGCGAAGAGCGTGCTCGCGCCCGTCACGCCTAAAAGCGGCGAAAGCAATTGATAAGCGTCTTGAATTTCGGCGACCTGATAATTTCCCGAACGATAAAACGTCGCGGCGGCGACAATGAGAATCGCCGAGTTGATAAAGAGCGCGAACATTAAGGCAACGGTCGAATCAATCGTCGCAAACTTGATCGCCTCGCGTTTGCCCTTCGGCGTCTGCTCGTAGTTCCGCGTCTGCACGATGGATGAATGCAGATAAAGGTTGTGCGGCATCACGGTCGCGCCGAGGATGCCGATGGCGATGTAGAGCATCGCCGGGTTAGTGATAATCTGCGGCGAGGGGATGAAGCCGCGCGCGATGCCGAAAGCGTCCGGTCGCGCCATCACGATCTCAATGGCGAAGCAGACGCCGACAGTTAAGACCATCGTGATCACAATCGCTTCCAGCAATCGAAAGCCGCGATTCTGAAGCGTGAGCAAAATGATCACGTCCGCGGCCGTGATGCACACGCCCCAGACAAGCGGAATGCCGAACAGCAGATTGAGCGCGATGGCCGAGCCGATCACTTCCGCCAAATCGCACGCGATGATCGCTATTTCGCACAACACCCAGAGGACGAACGAGACGGGACGGCTGAAATGATCGCGGCAGGCTTGAGCGAGGTCGCGCCCCGTCACAATGCCTAAGCGCAGGGCGAGGGCCTGCAAAAGGATCGCCATCAAGTTTGAGATCATGATGACGGAGAGCAGAGTGTAGTTGAAGCGCGAGCCGCCCGCGATGTCCGTCGCCCAGTTGCCGGGGTCCATGTAGCCGACCGCGACCATGTAGCCGGGGCCGGAGAAGGCGAGAAGTTTACGCCAGAAGCCGATGCCGACTCCTTGCGGCACGGGAAGTGTGGCGTTGGCTTCCGGCAGACTGGGACGGGGCGACGCTCTGCGCCACCCGTCCGAATCTGCTCCGTGTCGAGTTAATTTGCTTTCCATGCGAATTGAAAAAGGGACTACGCTTTTTGCGCGGCGGTCATCGGTTTATCTTCAGCGAGCAGGCTGCGAAGCATCCACGCGGTTTTTTCGTGCGCGTCCATGCGTTCGGTCAGCAGATCAGCGCTCGGCGCGTCGTCAGCATCTTCGGCAACTGTGAACGCTGCACGCGCCGTGCGCGTCGCCGCTTCGTGCCCTTGAACGAGTTGCTGGATCATGCCTTCGCCCGTCGGAATGCCCGATTCTTCTTTCACCGACGCGAGGTCGAGAAACTCTTTGTAAGTGCCGGGCGCGGGGAAGCCGAGCGCGCGGATGCGTTCGGCGATAACGTCGGTCGCCGCCCACAGTTCGTTGTACTGCTCCTCGAACATCACGTGCAGCGTCCGAAACATTGGCCCCGTCACGTTCCAGTGGAAGTTGTGAGTTTTTAAGTAAACCGTGAAAGTGTCGGCGAGCAGTTTCGAGAGTCCCTCCGCGATCTGCTTGCGATCCTTTTCTTCGATTCCGATGTTGATCGGCATGGCGCGTACTTCGGCCGCTGCCTTACTTGCCTTCATAAGATTTTCCTCCATGTAGAATTTGAAAGTTAGTCCGTCGTTCGTTCGTCGCACGAATCGCAGATGCCGCGCATCACGATCTCGTAATTCTCCACTTTGCGGTTCGCGCGCAAACCTTTCTGCGGCAATGCGCGCACGTGCTCCACCGGCACATCTTCGATATGCCCACACGCGCGGCACACGAAATGATGATGCGAATTGATCACCGCTTCATAACGCCCTACCGCGTCGTCCAAGTAGATAGCGTTGACGAATCCGGCTCGGCACAAAGCGTTCAAAGTGTTGTAGACGGTCGCCCGCGAAGCGCGCGGGAAACGGCGGTTGAGATCAATTCTGATCTGTTCGGCCGTTGGGTGCGCGCTGCTGCGACTGAGGTAGTCGAGCACGGCAAAGCGCTGCGGCGTGAGCTTGAGTCCGGCGGCGCGCATCTGCGATTCGATCTGCGAACGAGTGTGGGTTGTCATAGCGGTGATTAGAATAAGTCTAAATTAGGAATTTGTAAAGGCTGTGTTTTAAGTGTCCGGCAGAGAATATTCATTGCCGGGTCGTAACTTAAGTGAACGGCTCGATCAATCTTCGGCGGGAATCTCGAAAGAGGCTAAACGGTAAACGCCCGTCGCCATGCGCACGGCGAAACCTTCGGCGACGAGAGCGCGGTTGCCGAGTCCGGCATCGGGGCGCGAAAGTCCGGCGACGCGGGCGAGTTCGCCGCGCAGAGTCAAACCTGCTCCGTGAAGAAACGCCCGCGCCACTTCGCGCAGAGCGTCTTCTCGCTTTATCTTCACTTTCAGCTTATCGCGGAAACGACCTTCGGCGAGTGTCCAGATGTAGGTGAATGTCGGGGAATAGAGCACGTCGCCCGGCACAACCTTCATCGTGCGTTGCAGTTCGTCGAGGGCGCGTGTGAAGCGTGCGCGGTCGGTGACTTTTGATTCAAGGCGTAAATCCTTTGTCGCCATCTCCCATTCGCGGCGCAGCACTTTCAAAATCGCGCGCGCTTCGTCCGATAAGCTTTCGCTTTCCCTTTTGCGCGGCACGCCCCGCAGAGTGTGGAAATGCGGGACGAGAGACGGCGCGATGAAGGTTGCGCGAGTGCCAGCGAGTTTCGCATAGTAGACGCGCCCACGCCGCACAAGGTCATCTTTGATCCCCCACGTGAGACTTGCTTCCGGGTCTTTCTGCACGTTGCGCGGCATGTGTGCGTCGCGCCGCCCGCAGACGGCTTGATAAAGCGACGGCCCCGCGCGCCGCGCGTCCGTCAAAGCTTGACAGAAACCAACCTCTTCAACGAACCTTTGGGCTTCAAAGGCGTTTTCGATGCGCAACT
>JACCYN010000225.1 GCA_013696465.1 Pyrinomonadaceae bacterium | reverse complement strand
GTCTAGCAATAATGTGCCTAAGCTCCAAACCACCCGCCAGCGTAAACTTACTCGCAGCCGCGCTTATAATTTCCGTGCCGGTCAACTTTCAACCGTCGCTCCGGCATCTCACATACCGCATTAAATCGCTTTGATAAATTTAATGTTGCTTTGGAAAAGCGCGGTCGTGCGCTCACAAGAACTTCAAACAAGGAAGGGAATTTCGCTTAAATGCACTCATCAATTACGGCACGCGATGCGCTCTGCCTGACGCTCGTTCTGATGCTCCTCGGTTGTTCCTCCGTCGCCACGCAGCAACGCGCCCAGCAGCAGCAGCAACAACAGAAGCCGCCCGCAAATTCGTCACCGACGCCGCCGGAGGACGCCGCCGCCGACCGGATTGATCGCCCCACGAGCGAGCCTTACACGGGCGACCTTTCGATCTTTGAAGACGCGCAGCGCGAACGTAATCTGCAAATCAATCGCGTGATGGACATTTTGAAAATTAAGGAGGGGTCAAGCGTCGCTGACATCGGAGCCGGATCGGGTTGGTTCACCGTGCGCGCCGCGCGCCGCGCCGGAGCGAGCGGCCGCGTCTATGCCGTCGAGATCAACGAAGATTACATCAAATACATCGACCGCCGCGCCGCCCGCGAAAAGCTCCCTAGCGTCCGCACCGTCCTTGGAAGCGAAGACGATCCGCGACTTCCCGCAAGGAGCGTTGACGCCGTGTTAATCCTGAAAACCTATCACGAGATCGCGCAACCCGTTCGCGTGTTGAAACGTCTGCGCGCGGCAATGCGCGACGGCGCGCTGTTAGGAATCATTGACCGCGACGGTGAGGGCGACGATCACGGGCTTGACGGCGAGCAGGTGATCCGCGAAGCCGGGCAAGCGGGTTTCACGCTCGTTGAGCAGCATGACTTTGTGAAGCCCGACAACATGGACTACTTTCTTGTCTTTCGGGCAAAGAACTAAAGAGTTAGTGGTCAACAAAACTGTAGGGAGAGGAATAAGTCCTTTGCCCGTTAGGTTGAGTGGTAATTCAACGGCGGGCGATCCACTTGTGGTTGCCCCTACAAACCGCCCACACGTTGCGAGGTTTTGTTAATCGTTCCCTGCTTTTCAACGCTTTCCCTCTTGCCTCACATATCACCGTACAGTACGCCTATAGTTGTGTCCGGTTCGTTTTGAGTGTCGTTTGAGAGTGCGCCTTCGACGAGCAACAGGCGCGCGAGAAGGCGCACCTCAACGTGATTGAAGCGGTCGGCGGCCGAGCGCGCCCGTGAAAAATCAGCGCGGGCGAGTTTGCCGAGCGCGCGCAGATAGTTCTCGCCGCCGTACATCGCATATTGGATAAACTCCGGGCGGAGGATGAGTTCGCCGTCGCGGAAAAACTCGCCGCGACTCATGAAGCCGTTGAGCACCGAAGCGGCGGCGATCATCTCGTTCGTTTGATCGATCACGGATTCGATGATCTCAAAGCTGCGCGCCGGATCAACCCCCGCGTAGGCGCGCGCGATTCCCATCTGCGCCATCACTTGCTCTTGCTTTCGCGCCCGCCCGCCGACGAGACGCATCGCCTCTTCGAGCAACTGCAAAGCTTTTTTGCGGTCGCCTTTCTCCGCCAGCTTCGTCGCCAGACGAGCGTATAAAGCGGCGCGCTCCTCGTTTGAGCGCAGCAGCGTGGCGAGTCGTTGGGCTTCCTCGATCTTGCCTTCGCTCGCGGCGCGCTCCGAAGCCGCGCGGTTGATGTGAGCGAGCATCTGGTCACGTTCGCCGGAATCCTTGATGTGGTCGGTGACGATCTGTCGGGCGCGCTCCATGTCGCCTTTGCTCAGCGCCATCATCGCCGCGCTGCCGTAAAGCCCGTTGCGCATTTCGGGCGGAGCTTTCGCCGCCGCTTCGAGCGCCGCTTCCGGCGTGCCGTTCTGGAGCACCGCGTTAAATTCGTGGAAGGCGCTGAACTGGTCGCCCTCTCGCGCCCTCCTTGATTCCGCCAACTTACGCTGCAAAAGTTGGACGCGATCAGGAGCGTGCTTTTCAAGTTCCGGCATCACGGGCTGCAACATCATCAGAAGCTGACTGGCGGGCGGCGCGGCGAGCGCAGCCGTTGCGATGATGCCTGCGAGTTCGCGCAAGGCCTCGGCGTCCGGCGTAAACTGAGTAACATTTGGAGAGGTCACACTCGCGCGCAGAACCGCGCCGCCCGCGCGTGGCGTGCGCGCGGCGATGCGCAGAAGATTCACGGCGACGCCCGCCGCCTCGTGGTTCGTCGCCAGATTCGTGGAGCGCAGGCGACTAACGATCTCGCCGAAAAACTTCGTCGCTGCCTCTTTATCTTTCGCTGCCAAGCGGTGAAGAAAGCCGACGCTCTCGTGCGAGACGCCGCGCGCCAAACTCTCGGAGGCGATCTGCAACGCGCGCTTCGGGTCGTTTGCGGCCGCCTGAGCCGCGAGTTGCTGTTCGAGGCGCAGCTCGTTGTCGGGCATCTCGCCGCCATGCCCGCGGTAGGGGTTCTGCTGGCGCGTGGCGCGCAGCAATTCGAGCGCGAGTCCGGCGTCGCGCCGCGCCACGCCCATGATAAGTTGTTGGCGGAGTTGATAGTACGTCCAGTAGGTGGTGTCACGCTCTTCCAGGTTACTGTCTTTGGGCAGATTACGGATGGCGATGCCGAGGTTGTTCACCGCCTCTGCGAAAAGTACGCGGGCGCGTTTTTCGTTTTGCGGCCAGAGCAGGTTGGCAGCGCGTGCTTGCAGCATCGCCAGATTTTCGGGAAGCTTAACCGTGCCCGCTTCGCTGATCACATCGTCGAGCAGCGCGTAAGCTTTGCGCTCGAACTCGCGCCGTGCTTCCTCGATCTCCCGCTGCGGAGTCGTCGCGCTCGGAGCTTCTGGCGGAGTTTGTGCAGGGACGGCGAGGGGCGCGCAGGTTAAGGATAATAGAGCGACGAAAAACAAGCCTTGTTTCGTTTTCATGACCGACTGCTCCTTGAGAGGAAGATATTGACGTATTGAAACACAGAACACTACTCTAAAGGCAAGTGATTTCAGTCGGAGTTGTGATAAGACTTTGAGAGCGATGGACGCCTTTGCACCGGAGCAAAAAATACTGAGAATTTCCGAAGAGACTTGGAAACTTTGAAAAACAATTTACCAATCGGAATCTTCGATAGCGGCGTCGGTGGCTTAACCGTCTACCGCGCTCTGCACCGCCGTCTTCCCGACGAGCGTTTTCTTTACTTGGGAGACACGGCGCGCGTGCCTTATGGCACGAAATCGCTTTCGACAGTCGAGCGTTACGGAATAGAAAACGCGCGTTTTCTTTCGGCGCAGGGCATCAAGATGCTTGTCGTCGCGTGCAACACGGCGTCGGCGCTCGCGCTTCCGGCGATTGAGCGGGCGGCCGGAGTGCCGACCGTTGGCGTGATCGAATCCGGCGCGCGCGCGGCCGTCGAAGCGGCACACGCGAAGATCGGCGTGATTGCGACGGAAGCGACGGTGCGCAGCGGCGCCTACCGCCGGGCGATTAAAAAACTCGCGCCGCAGATCAAGGTGATCGAACAGGCGTGCCCGCTCTTCGTCTCGTTAGCCGAAGAGGGGTACGCCGATTCCGACGCCGCGCGCCTCGTGGCGCAGGATTACTTAAGCGGGTTGCGCGACGAAGAAACAGAAACCCTTGTGCTGGGGTGCACTCATTACCCGGTTTTGCGAAGCGTGATCAGTGAGGTGGTGGGCGAAGGAGTGCGACTGATTGATTCGGGCGAAGCGGTGGCGACGGATGTGGCGGCGGCGCTTGCGGAACGTGGGTTACAGCGCGCGCCCGCCCCGCAAAAAGGTGCGCGCCCGCGCCAACTGTGCGATGATCTCGATCACTTTTATGTGACGGACGCGGCCGAGCGTTTTTCGCGCATCGCGGAAATGTTTCTGGGCCGCGCCCCGCGCCGTCTCGAAGCCGTCGAAGTTTGGGGACACGATGAACTCAATGTCAGGAGGTGAGAAGATCGCTTCTACAGATCACACTTACACGCGCACGGACGGACGCCGCCCCGAAGAGTTGCGAAGCGTGCGCATCACGCCCGATTGGTTGCCGTATGCCGAAGGCTCGGCGCTGATCGAGATGGGCGAAACTCGCGTCGTGTGCGCCGCGTCGCTCGAAGAGCGCGTGCCGCCATTCTTGCGCGGACAGGGGCGCGGTTGGGTTACGGCCGAATACGCGATGCTGCCGCGCGCCACCCACCAGCGCACCGCGCGCGAAGCCCGCCGCAACGGCCCCTCCGGGCGCACGCACGAAATTCAACGCCTCATCGGGCGCAGTTTGCGCGCCGTTGCCGACACTGCGTTGCTCGGCGAACGCACTCTGACGATTGATTGCGACGTGCTGCAAGCCGACGGCGGCACGCGCACGGCTTCAATCACCGGGGCGTATGTTGCGCTCGCCATCGCGTGTCGGCGTCTGCTGCGCGCAGGGAAAATAAATCGTTCGCCGCTCACGAATGAAGTCGCGGCGGTCAGTGTCGGCATTGTCGGCAGCACAGCGTTGCTCGATTTGAAGTATGACGAAGATTCAATCGCCGAAGTTGATATGAACATCGTCTGCACGGGCGACAACCGTTTCATCGAACTGCAAGGCACGGCCGAAGGCGCGCCCTTCGCCCGCGAGCATTTAGACGAATTGATCAAACTCGGCGAAATCGGCATCAAGCAAATATTCGCTTTTCAACGCGAAGCAATAGCGCGCGCCGCGAGCTAAAGGGCAGGAAGTTTCGCAGGCAACATTCCGGTCGGCTTATTTCATCAGACACACTATAAGACGCCAAATACTTTATGTGCGTGAAATTCGTTAAAACACGCAAACACGCTTAACGGTTTTCCTTCAATCTAAGGAGTTAAAATTCAAATGCGACGCTTTATTACCTTTTTCCTGTGCGCGTTGCTAATGTTTCCGGCGTTCGCTTCGCTCGTCGCAGCGCAGACGCGAAGTTTCACGAATCAGAATGTTGATTACACGCTTGAGCTTCCAAACGCGACGTGGCGCTCCGTCTCGCGCCCCGACAGTATGCACCAACATACGGAATTCGTTTACGGCGACCGTGCGGACGGCTACCTCCGTGTGCGCAAAGAAATGGTTGACGCTAGCGTGACGATGGCGGCGCTCGCGCAGCGCAATCAGGAATCGAAACTGCGTTTTCTTCCCGGCTACGTCGAAGGGAAACAGGAAAGTTTCGCCGGACGTTGGCCTGCAATCGTCACTTCATACGAATTCACGCAGGCCGGGAAACCGACCACCGGCCGCATCTACTATCTGCAAACCGACAACCGCACGATCTACGCCCTACACTTCACCGGCGCGCGCGACAAACTCAACCGCATCCGCAACCAGACCGACGCCATCGCGCGCAGCTTCCAAACGAAGTAATTCGATTTTTCGATTAGCGATCCGGTAAAATTTGTAGCTGCTTGAAAAGCCGCCACGCCTTTCAAGCAGCTATTATTCTTTCTCGGATTTCACGACCGAACAAGGATGAAAGTCAAACTCGCCCCCGGAATCGGAATTGCAAAATCGGCGATTGATGGCAAAGGCTGTTTCGCCGCCCGATTCTTTCCCGCACGACGAAAGATCGCCGAATACGCGGGCGAGCGAATTTCAACAAGCGAAGCCGTCCAGCGTGCAGCGCGCCGCGCGAAGCATCGCATGTGCGCCGTAGATGAAAACTGGAGCATTGACGGCAGCCGCGGCGGAAACGGCACGCACTACATCAACCATTCCTGCGAGCCGAACAGCTTCATGATGATCACGCACAGTCATATCCTCTTCATGGCCTTACGCGACATCCACCCCGGCGAAGAAATCACGATTGACTACGTGCAAACTTACCACTCAGATAGAAAGCGTTGTCGTTGCGGCGCGCCTTCGTGCCGCGCGACGATCAACAAGAGCGCAACTTGACCCCGCTCATTAAAGGGATTTAGGAATTAGCTTCAAACACAGCAGGAAAGGTTAGCACTTCACAACCTCGGCAGTGTGAAACTGAACTTCGAGCCGCGCCCAACTTCGGATTCGAGGGCGACTTGCCCGCCGTGCTGTTCTATGACTTCGCGCACGAAGGAGAGTCCCAAGCCAGTTGATTCCTCATCCTTTTCCTGACCATCGCGCGCCACGCGGTAGAATTTTCCCCACACTCTATCAACCGATTCGGGCGGCACGCCGTAACCGCGATCCTCGACCCGGACGCGCACCGCTTCGGCTTCCAGTTCGGCGGCGATGGTGACAACCGTGCGTTCGGGGCTGTAGCGGACGCGTTGTCCACCATGTTTGAGACACAGCGCGTGATCATGCCGCGATCACCGATGACGAGGGGCAGCTTCGCGTCAGTCTTTTCAATGAGGCGGATGCACTTCTTCTTCGCCGTCGCTTGGAAGTTTGTGATCGTTTCTCGCACCACGTCGTCGAGGCTTAAGGTGGTTTTCTTCACCTCCTGCCGATCTCCTTGCTCTAATTTGGTGACGAGGAGGAAGGTGTTAATCATGCGCGAGAGGCGCTGCGATTCGTTGCAGATGATCGCCAGAAATTCGCGCGCCTCGGCAGGGAGGTTTTCGTCCATCGCCAGAAGTTCGGCGAAGCCATTGATAGACGTGATCGGCGTGCGGAGTTCGTGGGACATAAGGGAAACCATGTCGCTGCGCATCTTGTCGTTCTCCTTCTCGCGCGAAACGTCTTGCACGCTGACGGCGAGACAGCACGGCTGCGGCGGACGCTTCGCTGCTCCGTCTTTCGCTTCAGACGCCAAAGCGATCCGCAGTTTGAAGGTTGTGTTGCGCTCCGCGAAATAGAGTTCACGTTCGTAGGCGTCGCCCGTTTGTAGCACGCGGCGAACAGCGATTGACGGCTCATCGAAGACGCCTGTGCGAAAGCGATCCAGCAAGCCGAACAGATCAAGTTTCCGCCCTTCTTCCGCCGTCAGATTCGCAAACTTCAACATCTGCGGATTGAGGTAAGCGAGCGCGCCGTCCAAATTAACGATGGCATAAGCTACGGAACTCTCCGCAAGCAAAGACAAAGCGACGGAAGCGAAACACAGCTTTGAGGAGGGAAGCAGCATAGTTCGGAAATGGTAAGGACGGAAAAAAGTGGTGAGGAAGAAGTAATAAAACGGACGCGCTCTTCGCGACCCTTTCCATTATGGCTGAAAAACGGGATTTCAGGCAACAATTATGTGTTTTGAAGTTTGCACGTCTAACGAACAACAAATCGGAGCGGACGCACACAAAGTCGCTTCACAAGAATAGAAGTTAACTCACAAGAAAGATGAAGCGGCGCGGGATAAATTAGCAGCGCCTGCGCGCTCACTCGTGGGCAGCTTTCAAGTCTTCGTCGAAGAAATCGCTTCTTCCGAATTACGAAAGGCTTCAAGCAGTTCATCTTCTTCATCGTCCGCCACCGTGCGCAGATCGAGCACGAGTCTGTCTTCAACAAGCCGCGCGACGACGGGCGGGTGCGTCTCCTGTCGCAGCTTTTGTTCAAGCCGATGGGCGGGAAGTTCAGGGTGCGTGAGGCGGATGAGCGCGGTCGGTGGATGCGTGGTCGGGGCGGAGCCGCCGCCGACGGCAGATTCGCCCCGAGCGATTTCACATTCGTATTGAGTTGAGCAATCGCGCAGACGTTCGACGAAATTACGGGCGCGTTGTTCCAGTTGCGCGTAGGTTTGCGCGATCATGCGGAGCACAGGGATTTCCTCCTGCGCTGTTCCGCGGCGGTAAGCTTCAAGCGTGGCTTCGAGCGCGGCGAGCGTGAGTTTGTCGAGACGTAGGGCGCGTGCGAGCGGGTGGCGACGCAAAAGTTCAATGTGTTTTTCGCGCCCGACGATCAAACCCGCTTGCACGCCGCCGAGCAATTTGTCGCCGCTAAAGGAAACGATGTCTGCGCCCTGCCGGATTGATTCCGGGATGATGGGTTCGCCTTCCAAGCCGCAGTCGCTGAAGTCGAAGAGCAAACCTGACCCGGCGTCTTCAAAGAGCGGCAAGTCGTGATCGTGTGCGAGGCGGGCAAGCTCCGCGAGATCAGGGGCGTCTGTGAAGCCGACGATGCGGTAGTTTGAAGGATGCACGCGCAATATGAGGCGGGTGCTAGTATTGATCGCTTGTTGGTAGTCGCTCAAGCGCGTGCGGTTGGTGGTGCCGACTTCGATCATGCGCGTGCCCGATTGCGCCATCACGTCGGGCACGCGGAAGTCGCCGCCGATTTCAACGAGTTCGCCGCGCGAGATCACGGTTTCGCCGTCGCGCGCGAGAACTGCGAGCACGAGGAAGGCGGCCGCCGCGCAGTTGTTCACGGCAAGCGCAGCTTCCGCTCCGGTGAGTTTGGCGAGCAGAGTTTCGACCCGCGCGCCGCGCCGCCCGCGCCCGCCTCGCTCCGCGTCATATTCAAGCGTGCAGTAGCCCGCGGCTTCTTCGGTGACGGCACGGCGCGCGGCTTGGGAAAGAGGCGCGCGCCCCAAATTAGTGTGGAGCACAACGCCGGTGGCGTTAATCACGCGGCGCAATCGAAAGTTGCGCTCGTCTTCGACCGCTTGCCCCAGACGCCGCGCGGATTCTTCGAGCAGGCTTTCGCGCGTTGTCTCCGCTCCGTTTGAACGGCTCGCTTCGAGTTCAAGGCGCATTTCATTTAACACGCGCCGCGCGAATTGTGTGAGCGGTTCGCGCCCGACTTGTTCGCGCAAGTTGGACGCCGCTTCGGTGCGCAGCAACTTATCTATTGAGGGCAGCAACCGCAAGTCGTTGCGTTCCGCGATTATTTCTTTAGCGCTCATCGAGCTTAAGCTTAACACGGGCGGAGGCTCGCGGCGGAGTTAGAGATAGTTGTTGACACTACTATCTGCGCGCCTCTAGACTCAAACAGGGAAGCGCGCCTCGAACGAAGTGAGCGCGCGTCCGTAGAGGAGTGAAGAAAAGTATATGGCGCTTCGTAGGGGCAGACCGACGGCGACGAAGGTTAAACAGCAAGAGCGTCCGACGCACGATAACCAACCGACGGTTGATGAGCAACTCACACGGCTCGAAGAAGACATCCGGCGCTTGAAAGTGGAATTCGATATTTATTTTAACGGGGGGTCGAAACGCCCGCCGTATGATACGAAGAGCCGCGTCGAAAGCACGACCAAGCGCCTCGCCGACGAGCGCAATCTCTCGTTCGCGCAACGCTACCGCTACAACTCGCTCGTCGCGCGCTACACATCGTTCCGCGAACTCTGGCGCCGCACGATCCAAAGCCGCGAAGAAGGGCGCGACCAAGCGTCTGTGGCACGCAGTATCGGCAATAAGGAAGAAGCCGACGGGAGGAATCAGAAACTTCCGCGCGAAACTTTCGTGTGCGCCGATGCGCATCGGGACGTTGAGACCGTGAAGAGTTTATATGATGCGCTCGTGGAAGCTAAACGTCAGTGCGGCGAGCCGACGGATGATTTTTCGTTCCCGCGCTTCCATCGTCTTGTCGCGCAGAAGACCGACGCCTTGAAGCAGAGTTTGAATTGCGACCGCATCCTGTTCTCCATCTCGGTTGAAGGCGGGCACGTACAGTTCAAGGCGAAAGGCGAGGAGTGAAAAAAGCCGGATAAAAGAAGGAGCTTGTATAGAACAGCTCACTTAAAACTTGGTTGTTTGAATTGCAACTGCTCACCAGAGAGCAGTAAGCAGGTTGCTTGGTCGTCAAAACGGATGGAGCAAGTTATTGATCCTTGTTCTACCCGTCAGTCGAAACGAGTGCCGCTCGAATCTCTTTGAAGAGGCAGATTTACCGAGCCTGGCGGAGCAGTGGCATCAAAAATGTCGTGCTGTTCTATACAAGCTCCTAAAAGAATTCTAAAAGGAAAAGCGGGGCGATTTACGAAATGTGAATCGCCCCGCTTTTCCTTTTACTGTCAGCCTCTTCTTACGGGAGGCTGAGGGGTTAGTGCGCTTGCCGGTTTGCCGTGTCCACGAACCGGAAGCAGTCAGAGTGGCTCACTCAGAGTGGCCGCCGGAAACTAAACAGGCTTGGTGACGTTTTCCGCTTGCGGCCCCTTCGGCCCTTGCGTGACTTCAAACTCAACCATCTGTCCTTGTTCGAGCGTCTTAAAGCCGTCGCCTTGAATGGCGCTGTAGTGAACGAAGATATCGCTTGATCCGGGCTGCTCGATAAAACCGTAGCCCTTCGCGTTGTTGAACCACTTGACCGTACCGGTAATTTTAGACATTGCTAACTTAATCCTCCTATCCAATTTCACTAAACTAAGGGAAGCGGACGAAAAAGCGGTGAGGCTTTTCCGCCCCGGCAAGTTAATGTTTGCGAAGCCTTCTTTGAGCGAACAAAGACCCCGGCTTCTCACCCGCAAACAACAAAAAGTCCGCACGCTGAAGAGAAGCTCTTACATTGAAGAAGAGCGACTCTACTGCTTACGGACTCAACAGGGAACTACACAAACTCATTGCGGTAATGCTACAGCTCTCGCGCCTGAAGAGGAGATTTTTCAGTTTTGCTTCAAGCGACCGCGCATACTAAGCGAAAGCACCAAAGCTGTCAAGCGAAAACATTTCCCGCCCCTTCAAGGCGTTCGTTGAAAAACTCAGTACGGGCGGGAGGGCAGATAGCTTCGCGGGTTAACAGGCGTATCATCCACGCGCACTTCGTAGTGCAGGTGCGTCCCTGTCGAGCGTCCCGTCGAGCCGACGCGCCCGACCGCCTCACCGCGCTTAACCGCTTGTCCCTCTGCCACCTCGATGCTCGAAAGATGCCCGTAGCGCGTGCTCAAATTATTGCCGTGATCAACGACGACTAACTGCCCGTAGCCAGTCTGCACGCCTGCAAACGTGACCGTGCCGTTACCCGTTGCCGCCACGCCGGTGCCCCACCCGGCGGCGACATCTTGCCCGGCGTGAAATTCCGCAATCGAATTATCGAAAGGCGCGCGCCGCAGGCCGAAGCCGTCGGTCAGATACCCCTCAACAGGCCAGATCGAAGGCATGCGCGCACGCTCCTGCAAAGCGGATTCCACTTGGCGCAATTGTTCTTCGAGATTCAGCGTTTGGTTTTCAACGTCGTCAAGCGATCTCAATTCGCCCGCCGCGTAAGAGGGGCCGCCGCGTCCGCGTTCACCCGTTGAAACTTCTTGCTTCTGTGATGATGCATCCACGCCTGACATTTCGGCGAGGCGGCGCGAGGCGTTCTCAATCGCTTCGACGCGATTTTTCAAAACGTCCAGCTTCCGGCGGTGGAGTTCGTTTTCGCTGCGAAGTCGGTCGTTGTCGCGCTCGCTATTGTTGTAAACGCCGTAGCACAAAAGGCAGAGCGCGGTCGCGCCGAGAAGCGTGAGCGTTTTGCGCCACAGGCGAGACGCCAATCCCGCGCGGGGGTGCGACCAGAGAAAAGGTTTCGCAGCGCGGGCAGAGAAATTGAAACGATAAAAACGGTCGTCTCTAGTCACGGAGTGTCTCCTTAAAACGCCTTTCGCCATCGCGCTTCTGAAAACTGAAAGGGGCGCGATGGGGAAAACGTCAAAGGCACTGACCGCCGAACGAGGGCGACGAGTGCGAAGCTTGAAATCGTTGACTTAACCTTTAGTGAAACCGCTTGTAGAGCGCAGCGCAATAGATAGACATCTCCGAAGCGTCAAGCTTCAGAGCGAAAGTCCGTCGGGTTATTGGGCTGCTAAGGGCGCGCACGGTATCACAAGGAAAATTGATTTGCAACCGGGTCGGGTGTGTTGTGGGAGACGAACGCAGGGCAAGAGTTGAAGGCAAAGAATCCGCATTTCGGGACGCGCGGATTCTTTGCGATTGTTAGAATTGAAACTCATAGCTCTTCCATGTCGCGGCGGCGGCGTTCGCGTCCGCGCAGGAAAGCCAATACCATGACAAGGACGAGTCCGGCGAAAGCAACGATGGTCGCCATCTTGATGACGAAGAGCAACGCGCCGACGAGCGCGACGAGTTGTTTTAAGAGCGTGACGATCAGCATGATCAAAGTCACGATGGCGCCTAAGCGACCGAAGATTTTGAGAAAGCCTAACATCGCCGTTATTCCCCTTTACTGCTAATTTATTTTGCGCGCCGGTCGAGCGCGAAATTTCCTCTGCCCCTGCCATAATAGCAGAAGATGGCGAAAGCCGAAAAGCTTAAACGTCCTGTCAGGCGCCCGCGTCGCTAAGGTTAATTCTTTAGCGCAACGGCTCGAACGGTTTTGCCGCTCCTCCGGCGGCGCGCGCCGAGATTTGCGTCACGAGATCGCCGGAGCGAAACGTCGCCGGATCGAACTCCCGCGTGTTGCCGCTGCCTCCTGCGATCACTGACGGCGGCGGACGATTGCTGTCAAACGGCGGCGCGCTCTTCTTGCCACCTGAGGTGCGACGACGAACGTAGTCGTAAATCATGTATGCGCCGAGGGAGATCAACGCGACGGGCAACAGCTCGCGCACCGGAAGCCGGACGGCGAGCAGCGTGTGCAGCAGAAAGATCGTGCCGAGCGCAACGAGCAGAACAGCCCACACGAGCGGATTGCCGTAGAGACGTTGCGCGATCAAATCGGATTCGGTTTCGGGCGCGAAACCGGCGCGGATCAGTTGCGCGCTGCGAAACGCATCAATAGCCGCGAACAAGTATGTCCCAAGAATGCCGAGCACAAATAGCATCATCCCGTCGGTGACGGTCGCCATCTGAAAGAATCCCGCGAAGATCGCAAAGTGCACAAAGGCCTTCGATGTTTGTCCGTTGTAGGCGGCGCCTAAGCCGGGCACGAGAAACGAAAGAAGCAGGGAGATGAACGGCGAAGTTCTACGCCCCGACGCGGTGTTCGAGGCAGACGCATGGCGCGCTTGCTGTTGCTGCAAAAGCTCGGCTCCGGCGACGATGCAATCCTGACAAAATGGAAAGCCGCGAATGCGGTGATCGCACGCCGGGCAGAGCGCTCGCGCGCAAGCGTTACAGCGTATCACCGCCCGATTCATCGTGTGGTATGCGCAATTCATCTTTAGTCTGTGCTCACCCTTTGCTCTATGTAAAACTCTTTCCGTTTGAAATCGCCCACTCTTAAAACGAGTTAGCGATCATTCGCGTTTCGCTCGTCCTGTTTCTGCTGCTGCGGTTGAGCAGGTTGAGCGTTGCGGTCATCTCTTTTGTCGTTCGATGCGCCTGCCTGCGGCGGCGTATCATTACCGAAGATTCGCCAATCGTCGGCGACGCGCTTGAGATCGCCGGGAAGCGCAGCGCCGCCACGCACAGCCGCGCCCGCCCCGCGCGCGTAGGTTTGCGCCGCAAGGCGAAGTCCCGCGCGATACATCCCCCCGATTGATCCGTCGTCCGAGATCGTTGTAGTGCCGATGAGCGCGACGAACAGCAGCATCGTCGCAAAGGTGGCGAATTGCGGGGCGAAGGAGAAATCAAGCGCATCGAGCCAGCCGCGAAGTCGCGCTTTCGCGCGGGCGGCGAAAGGAGCACGCAGTTCGGCGGCGCGCGTTGTGCCGAGCGTGGCTTGCAGAATTTTTGCGTGAAGTCCGGCGGGAACGGCGAGCGGTTCTCCAAGCGACGAGTAGCACGCGCCGATTGAGCGCACGACCGCGCCCGGCAACTCCGTGCAACCGGAGCATACGGCGGCGTGTCGCTCCCAACGATGATAAAGATGCGCGGGCAAAAATCCGTCGAGATAGTCGGTCAGATGCTCTTCAAATTCTTCACACGTCATGCCGAGATTCGGCGCGGTGCGCTCAAGGATGCGCGCTTCGAGCTGAGACGAAAGCTGCGGCACGTCTAGCCCCTCGCCCGCGATGCGGCACTGGCTGACGGTGTTGCGCACCTCGCTCAATAGATCGTGACAGACGGGACAGCGCAAGATGTGTTCCGCACAGCCGCGCGCTTCCCCGGCGCCGAGCGCGCCCTCCAAGTAATCCGTCAAACGATCATTAAATTCTACACAAAGCATCAATAACTCCTGTCCGCCCCCTTGTTCCGACTTGGCAGCAAAAGATGGTTAAGAACTCTACAATTTAGGACGCGCTCCTTTCACGGTTTTTGCCCGCTCAAATTTCTTCTTCAACTCTCACACATCACTCATCGCCACGACGCGCATCCGGCGCAAGATTTTCGCAAGTTCGATGCGCCCGCGATTGATGCGCGATTTCACTGTGCCTTCGGGTATTTGCAACAACTCGACGATCTCCGCGTAGCTCAGTTCTTCGATGTCGCGCAAGATCACGCAGACGCGCAAATCCGGTGGCAGTTTGTCAATTCCCGCCTGCACCTGTTGGCTCAATTCGCGCCGCTCGATCTCTTTCTGCGGCGAAAGGTTCACGGAAGAAAGATGATAAGTGTGATCGTCTAAGTCTTCCGAGCGTGTGTCCTGCGGCGTGCGTTGCCTTCGCCGGTAATCGTCAATAACGAGATTGCGTGCGAGCCGCATCAGCCAATTCTGCAAATCGCCTTGCTTCGGCTCGTATTGATCGAGCGTGCGGAAGATGCGGACGAAAACTTCCTGCGTTAAATCTTCCGCCGCGTCCGCGCGCGAAGTAAAGCGGTAGGCGAGATTAAATATGCGCCGTGAATAAGTTGAGACGATCTCTTCCCACGCCGCCCCGTCACCGGCGCGACAACGTCTGACCAGCTCCGCCCCGCTTACCATCGTGCTGCTGGCGCTCAAAGCTTTTGCCGCCCTCACTTTGTGCTTGTTGTCGTGTCGTCGCGGTAACTGGAAACAATAAACCGACTTCGACGCCGGAGCGAGCGACACGCCTCCTTGAATCTTCAATACGATACACCATCCGCCTAAGTTCCCTGAAAGGCTGACGGGGTGGAAATCAACTTGAGGAGCTTGTCCGCTTCCTTCGGAGGCGAACGTCCTCGCGCGTTTACGTTCTCCGGCATCAAGTCCTCGGTTCTTGCCACCTTGAAGAGAAGTGTTGTAGGCTGGTTGAGCCGCACAATATATTGTGGTGGCTGTCGATTCTAACCGTCAATAATGGTCGTTATCTTTCGATTCCTCCGTAGGGTTTAATCTTTGCGTAAAAGTGTGAAATTCATTTTGCTGCTCGCAATCGCCGGATTGCTGCTGTGGTGGTTCGGGCGCCGACTTGATTGGGCGGAAGTCTCGGCGAGCGTGAGGGCGGCGGATTGGCGAATGCTGGCGGCGGCTGTTGTACTCGTGTGTATAACTTACCTTGTGCGCGCGCTGCGTTGGCGGGCGCTGCTTGCGCCGCTCGCGCAAAATGTCGGTTTACGGGAATTGTTTGCGGCGACGACTGTCGGCTTCGGCGCGCTTTTCCTTGCGGGGCGGGCGGGTGAAGTCGTGCGGCCGCTCTTTTTAGCTTTTCGCGAACGGCGCGTTGACGCGGGCGCGGCGTTGGTAACGATTGCGGTCGAGCGGATTTACGACATGGTGGCCGTCGTCGTGCTCTTTGCGATCAACTTGCTTGTGTTCCAAGCTCCGAACAGTGGCGCGGCGGAGTTTGCGCGCGTGCGTCAAGCCGGACTCGTGCTGCTAGTCGGGGCGATCTTCGGCATCGCGGCGCTCGTCTGGTTCCGGCAATATTCGCACACAGTTATCGTCCCGCTCGAAAGAAAATTTGGCGGCGCGGATTCTTTCATCGGTCGCGTGGCGAAGACAATCGTCGGGATTTTGAAGCAGTTGGCGGCGGCGCTCGGCGTGCTCGTTGATAAACGCGAGTTGGCGATCACTATCGCGTGGACGATTCTGTTGTGGGGATTGATTATTGGAGCGAATTGGCTTGTCTACACGGCATTCGGATTGAACTTCGGGTTAGGCGAGACGGTGTTTGTTTTGGGTTGGAGTTTGGTCGGATCGCTCGTGCCGACGCCGGGCGGGGCAGCCGGAGCGTTTCATGCGGCGACGGCCGGGGGACTGATGTTTCTCGGCGTCGCAGCAAACACGGCCGCCGCCGTCTCGCTCATCATCCATCCGGTATTGTTCGGCCCAGCCGTTTTCTTCGGTCTCTATTATTTCTTGCGTAGCGACGTAAGACTCGCGCGTTTGCGACAACTCGCCCACGCGCCTGCGAATGAAATTAACGAAGGAAAAGCGTCCGCTTCATCTCCACAAGAAGCGGTTTCTTAAATTGACGAAATTGTTTTCTGAAACTTACAGGGAGCAAATATGAAATGTCCTTTCTGCGGCCACTTGGAAGACAAAGTGGTAGACTCGCGCGAAGCGCGCGAAGGCGAATCAATTCGCCGCCGCCGCGAATGTTTGCGCTGCGAACGCAGGTTTACATCCTACGAGCGCATTGACGAAATCCCGTACATGGTCGTCAAAAAGGATGGGCGGCGCGAACCCTTCGACCGCAACAAGATCATGGCGGGCTTGCTGCGCGCGTGCGAAAAGCGACCCGTGCCGTCGTCGAAGTTGGACGGAATTGTTAATTCGATTGAGAAGTATGTGCAGGAATCGCCGGAGCGCGAACGCCCGACCTCGAAGATCGGCGAAATGATCATGCGCCGTCTGAAGGAACTGGACAAAGTTGCTTACGTGCGTTTCGCTTCCGTCTATCTCGAATTTGAAGACGTTTCCGAGTTTATGCACGAACTGAAAAGCCTTGTGCGCGCGCGCCAGAGCGGTGGCAATCAGGCGACGCCGCGCCGGGCATAGAGAAAGTAAGCAGTGAGCAGTAAGCAGCAAAGAAGAAACTGCTAAGAAGAAACTGCTTTCAACTGCCTACTGCTTACAGCTTAGTGCTTACTTCAATTATGACTAGACAAGTTCGCCGAGCGATTGGGATTGAGCACATTGAGTTGGAGCGTCTCCGCGATGATGTCGGAATTCTTTTCGCCGCTTTGCAGGAAGCGATTGACACGCTGACTCCGCCCGCGCCCGGCGAGTGGCGTCCGCCCGTTGACTTACGCGAATCGAGTGAAGCAATTGAAGTCAGAGTGGAGTTACCGGGCATCGGCGTTGAGTGGATAAAAGTCATTCTCACGAACGCCGAACTGCGCATCATGGGGGAAAAGCGTCAGCGCGTACCACGCCGTCGCGCCCGCGTGCATCTATGTTCTGAAAGAATTTACGGGCACTTTCAGCGCGTCGTGCCCCTGAGATGGACGATCAACGCGCGTGAGGCGACGGCCGAATTGCAGAACGGCGTGCTTACCGTTCATTTACCGAAAGCGATTGAAAGACGCGGCGTAGAATTCCAAGTGCCCGTGAGTTTTATTGAAACTGAAGAGTAAGAAGTTTTTAATTTTGCGAAGAAGCGACGAATCGAATTTATAAATTTTTATGTCATCAACCACAAACAATAACGTGCCTGAGGAATTGGAAGTAGCGGCGGCGGGCGACGGGAATCAAAGTTTGCAGGTGCCGGAGGTGCTGCCGGTGCTGCCTCTGCGCGACATCGTGATCTACCCGTTTATGATCGTGCCGCTCTTCGTGTCGCGTGAGAAATCCATTCGCGCGGTGGACGACGCGCTCGGCGAGAATCGCATGATTATGCTTGTCTCGCAAAAGGATTTGGATAAGGAAGAACCGACCGGCGAAGATCTCTACAAAACGGGCACGGTCGCCGTCATCATGCGCATGTTGAAGCTGCCCGACGGTCGCACGCGCATTCTCGTGCAGGGACTTGTGCGCGCCCGCGTCGAGCGGGTCGAGGAGACGGGCGAACACCTGAAGGCGCATTTGAGCGTGATGAACGAACAAGCCGCGCCCGCTGCCTCGCTCGAAGTCGAAGCCCTGATTCGCAACGTGCGTGCTTCGATGGAGAAGGCGGCGAACTTAGGGAAAAACATTTCGCCCGAAGTGATGGCGATTGTGGCTAACTTGGAGGACGCCGGACGCTTGGCCGACCTCGCCGCCTCGAATCTCGAACTTAAAGTCGAAGACGCGCAATCTGTATTGGACATCGCCGACACGACCGTGCGCTTGCGCCGCGTCAACGATCTTCTTAATAAAGAGATCGAAGTTCTAACCGTCCAGCAGGAAATCAACACGCAGGCGCGCGCCGATATTGATCGTTCGCAGCGCGAATTTTATCTCCGCCAGCAGTTAAAGGCGATTCAATCGGAACTCGGTGAGGGCAACGAACTCGCCGAAGAGATCGCGCAGTTTCGTGAAAAAGTCGAAGCCGCGAAGATGCCGAAAGCGGCCGAAGAGGAAACGCTGCGGCAACTGAAAAAGTTGGAGCGGATGCACCCGGACGCGGCCGAAACCGCGACGCTTCGCAACTGGATGGAGATCATGACCGACCTTCCGTGGTCGAAAACCTCGAAGGACAATCTCGATCTCCAAAAGGCCGAGCGCATCCTCGACGAAGATCATTACGGCTTGGAGAAAGTTAAAGAACGAATTATCGAAGCCCTCGCCGTGCGGAAGCTAAAGGAGAAGCCGAAGGGCACGATCTTGTGTCTCGTCGGGCCGCCGGGCGTCGGGAAAACAAGCTTGGGGCGTTCGATTGCGCGGGCGCTTAATCGCAAGTTTGTGCGTCTGTCTCTGGGCGGCGTGCACGACGAGGCGGAGATTCGCGGGCATCGTCGGACTTACGTCGGCGCGATGCCCGGCCGCATCATTCAATCCTTGCAACAGGCGGCGACGAACAATCCGCTGATCATGCTCGACGAGATTGATAAAGTCGGAGCGGATTTTCGCGGCGATCCGAGTTCCGCTTTGCTCGAAGTTTTAGACCCGGAGCAGAACAACAGTTTCCGCGACAACTACCTCGGTGTGACGTTTGATCTCTCAAACGCGATGTTTATGACGACGGCGAATGTGCTCGACACGGTTCAACCCGCGTTGCGCGACCGCATGGAGGTGATCCGCCTTGCGGGTTACACCGAGCAGGAGAAATTGGAGATCGCACGCCGACATCTGCTGCCGAAGCAGGTGGAGGAAAACGGCATTACGGCGAAAAATTTGCAAATCTCGAAGAGAGCTTTAGCGACGCTTATTAACCAGTACACGCAGGAAGCGGGCTTAAGACAATTGGAACGCGAGATCGGATCGATCTGCCGCAAAGTGGCGCGTAAGGTGGCGGAAGGGCACGCCGGACTCGTGCGTGTCTCGCCGAAAAACGTCCACGAGTTTTTGGGCGCGCCGAAGGTTCAGCCGGAAGAAGTCTTGAAGCGCGATCAGGTTGGCGTCGCAACGGGCTTGGCGTGGACGGCCGTCGGCGGCGACGTGCTCTTTATCGAAGCTTTGAAGATGAAGGGCAAGGGAGTTTTGGTGCTGACGGGGCAGTTGGGCGACGTGATGAAGGAGTCGGCGCAAGCGGCATATTCCTACGCTAAATCGCGGGCGCGCGAACTCGGCATTCCTGAAGATGATTTCGCAAACTACGATCTGCACATCCACATCCCTGAAGGCGCGATCCCGAAGGACGGCCCCTCGGCCGGAATCACGCTGGCGACGGCGATGATCTCCGCTTTATCTGGCCGTGCCATCCGTAAAGATGTGGCGATGACGGGCGAGATCACTCTGCGCGGCAACGTCCTGCCTGTCGGCGGTGTGAAGGAAAAAGTTTTGGCGGCGCGGCGGGCGCGCGTCACGACGATTATTCTGCCGCAGCAGAATCAGCGCGACATGGACGAAGTGCCGAAAGAGCCGTTTAAGGATATACGGTTCGTCTTTGTCGAAAGCGTGCAGCAGGTTTTGAAGGAGGCGTTGCGCGAAAAACCTCCGGCTGTTGTGCCCGCTCCGTCGCGCCCGGCGGTGCGTTCGCCGCAAGCCGCTTCGCCGCCATCGGTGTAGAGGGGTCAACGACCAAAAAATCTTTCAAAACCTTAAGTTTTCCGTCTTAAAATAGCAACCTGACAGTCTCCGAAACGCATCTATTTTACCATCAGAAGCGAAGCGGTTTTGTGGAGAATTTAACCGCTTCGCTCTTTATTTCAATTAGAGAGCATTGTGCGAGTGTGGCTTTTGTGTTACTCTCCGTGACTGCAAACGTGGCTCCTCCCCCGATTTAAGGAGCCTCCCAGACGGAGCCGGTTCTTGAAGAACCCCCCCGTTGATAAGATTAGTGGATACCGTCGGGCCTTTGGGAGTTCCGGGTCGTTTCGGGATTCGCCCTCCAAGCAAAGGAGAGCTATTGTTTATGAAGACGAGTTTCCCCCGTTTAATCGCTCCTGTGTTTTTGGCGACAGCCGTTTTTTCGTTCGCTGCCGACACCCGCGCACAAGCTCCCTCGGCTTCGAGTCTGCGCAGCACGCAGACAGTCGTCGAGCAGTCCGATGTCCGCGCCCAGTCCGTTATTGATAAAGCGGAAAACTACTTTAACCTTGGCGAATTAAACCTTAAAGATAACAAGCTGGAAGCGGCACGTGCCGATTATGACCGGGCCGTTGACTCGATCCTCGATTCCGGCATGGACGTGCGCGCCAACCCCCGCCTGCGCACCTATTACCTCGAACTCGTCGAACGTATTTACCGCCGGGAAGTTCCTATTCAACAAACTCAACCGGCCGCGACGACAAACACGACGCTTGTTGCGCAAAACAACGCGCGCACAACGTCCGATGCCATCAATC
>JACCYN010000213.1 GCA_013696465.1 Pyrinomonadaceae bacterium | reverse complement strand
GGATTCGAGGGCGAAGCCGAGTTTGCGGCGAAACTTTTCGTCGCCGATTCGGAAGTCGCTGTTCGATCTTGGAAGTAAGGTGGTTTCCAACCATTTGCCGTAATCTTCGAGCGCGACGAGTGCGGTCGCCTGCGCCGGAGCGAGTTCGGCTTTCATCTCAGGGGCTTGCGCGATAAAAGTGTTGAGTTCGTCTCGCACGAGCGAGATGTTGCCTTTGTTCTGCGCAATCGCCGTCTCGGTGTGAACGCGCGGCGGGTTCTTCAAATTCTTCTTCGCATTCGCAACGACTTCGGGCAAAGCTTGCAGGCGACTCCTGACGCTCCGCAGACGTTGCGGCAACGGGGCGAAGTCGCGCGCGACGAGGGCGTAGATCGAGCCGCCGACGTTATAGGTAAGCGGATTCCATTCGTATTCGCGGAGCGTGTCGAGGCTGAAAAGATTGTATTCGAGCCGCGAACGCATGATGCGGTAATCAACTTTATTAACGGGGCTTAAGCGATTCACATTGATGCGCGCCAGAGCATCGAGATACTTACGCGCCCGCGCGCGGTCGGCATCGCGCCCGGCGAGGCTGTAATCGTCAAGCCGGTCGTCGAAGCGATGATCGCCGAGTCCAGTCGCCGCCTCAGGGCTGGCGAGCAAGAACTCTTCGATGTAATCCTTCGCCAACTTTTCAAACTTGGCGTCTTCCCCGCGCTGCGCGGCGGTTGACCTCGCGCCGGATGTAGAGAGAGCGAGAATGGCGATCATAGCTACGACTGCTCCGCGTAAAATCATCTGTGTTCCTTTCACGAACAAGGGTTTTGCTTCGTTCACACGCCTGTAGTCACGCGAACGGATGAAGTGATAGTCTGTCGGATGCGAAGAGAAAACGGGAAGTTGTGCCTCCGCTTCATCACGGTAAGATAATATAACGCCGCGCAAAGTTAAACGCCGAGTTAATAAGAAACGCGACGGACGGTTTTTGTTTTTGCCGGAGTTGTACAAATTGAGAAAGAGATTTTAATGTTTCGCTTCACCACCGCCGGAGAATCGCACGGGCGCGCTCTCGTCGCCACGCTCGAAGGCCTGCCCGCCGGACTCAATGTTGATACTGAACAGATCAACCGCGAGCTTGCGCGCAGGCAGCAGGGCTACGGGCGCGGCGGACGTATGAGAATCGAGTGTGATCGAGTTGAGATTTTAAGCGGCGTGCGACACGGGCAGACGATTGGCTCGCCCGTCGCGCTTGTGATCGAGAATAAAGATTGGGCGAATTGGAAAGACGTGATGAGGGTGGAAGAATCGAAAGAGGTGACGGAGAATTTGCGCCGCGTCGCGCGCCCGCGCCCCGGTCACGCCGATTTAGCCGGAGGGCAGAAGTTTAACCGCCGCGATCTGCGCGATGTTTTGGAGCGCGCGTCGGCGCGCGAGACGGCGGCGCGCGTCGCCGTCGGCGCAATTGCCAAACTGTTGCTCGCAGAGTTTGGAGTTGAAGCGCGCAGCCACGTCGTTCAACTCGGCGGCTTGCCCGCCGAACCGTTGCAGATAACTTGGGATGAAATTTGTCACATCGCAGACGACGCGCCGCTCAGGTGCGGGGACGCGGAAGTTGAACGGCGGATGATCGAACTCGTTGACGAAGCCAGACGCGCGGGCGATACGCTCGGCGGCGTGTTCGAGGTCGTCGCGCGAGGGCTTGTGCCCGGTCTCGGAAGTCACACGGCGTGGGACTGGAAGCTCGACGGGCGTCTGGCGCAAAGCGTGATGTCAATTCCGGCCGTTAAAGCCGTCGCCATCGGCGCGGGAGTGGAAGCAAGCCGCTTGCCCGGTTCACAAGTGCATGACGAAATCTGTTACGACGAAGCGGCTGAAAAATTCGTGCGCCCTACAAACCGCGCGGGCGGTCTCGAAGGCGGCATCACGAACGGCGAAGAGTTGCGCGTGCGCGGCTTTATGAAACCGATCTCGACTTTGCGCCGCGCGCTCCGCTCAGTTGACATTGACACGAAAGAGGAACAATCGGCCGTCTTCGAGCGTTCAGACACAACGGCCGTTCCGGCGGCGGGCGTGATCGGCGAATCAATGATCGCGTTCGTGTTGGCGGCGGCAATGCGCGAGAAGTTTGGCGGCGACAGTTTGGAGGAGATGCGACGCAACTACGAGGGCTACTGCGAGCAACTGCGCGACTACTGAATGGTGAACTTGCTCTAACAGCAAAACTTATAAAGAGGCGAGCTATGTACGAAAGATTTGAAGAGATCAATGGCTTGCATCCTTGGCGAGAAGTGAGCCGCGACGCTTACGTTGATTACCGCGTGCGTTATCGCCCGCACGGGCGCGTGCTTTATTTCAATTTTCCTCTCGCGCGCGAAATGGAACTTGTGCCTGCGGATCACCCGGCGAAGATGAACGAAGAGCTTGAGCGAATCATTCTTGAGACTTTCTCGCTCCAGATTATCAACGAGTATGATCTGAATCAGCGTCGGAAACTCTCCGTCCACAACATCAAGCTTTACCCGTTCATGGCGACGCGCTACCTTCAACTTCAGCACAAAAGCAAACGCGGCGAAACGTCGGGCGACGGTAGAAGCATTTGGAACGGATGTGTGAAAACGCCAAAAATGATCTTCGACGTTTCGAGTCGGGGCACCGGCGCGACGATCCTCAGTCCGGGAGCGCAAGTGGCGGAGGATTTTATTCCGACCGGCGATTACACTCACGGCTACGCTTCGGGTTTGGCAAACCCGCATGAGATGCTCGGAAGCGCGGTGATGTCGGAGATACTCTATCGTCAGGGCATCCCGACCGAGCGCACGCTGGCCGTGATAGATTTCCGGGATGAAACGGCGATTGGCGTGAGAACCGCGCCCAATCTCATTCGACCCGCCCACATCTTTCGTTACTTAAAACAGGGAAGACACGCCGAACTCAAAGCTTCGTTTGATTACTTCATCGGACGCCAAGTCGAGAACAATGTTTGGAAGCTGCCGCGCAACGAAAGCGAGCGATACCGCAAAGCCCTCGACTACATCGCGCGATCTTACGGACGCTTCGCCGCTGTACTTGAAGAGGAATATATATTTAATTGGCTGGCGTGGGATGGCGACAACATGCTCGCCACCGGAGCGATTCTCGATTACGGCTCGATCCGGCAATTTGCTGCCAAACATAACAAGTATCGCTTCGAGGATGTGGATCGTTTTTCGAGTTCGCTAACAGAGCAGCGCTATTGGGCGCGCCAGATCGTGCAAGCCTTCGCGCAATCCGTCGGCTTCATCATCTCAGGCAAGAAGGAGAACCTCCGCAAGTTCAAAGATGCCGAGTGCTTGAAAGCTTATGACGAAGCTTTCGACGTTGAGCGAGATTACCGGATGCTGTGGAGAATCGGCTTCACGCCGGAGGGGATTAAGCGCCTCATGGGGCAGGCGCAACCGGAAATTAAAAACTTTCGCAAAGCTTTAAGCTACTTTGAAGATTTGAAAATCTCAAAAGGCATCGAGAAACTTCCCGACGGAGTTACGCACAAACCCGTGTTTCTCATTCGCAATCTGCTGCGCGAACTTCCGGCTTATTACAGAGCGCAATGCGCGGCGGGCGAACGCGACGAGGAGAATTGTTATATGCCGCCGCAAACATTCTGCGAAAGCATGGTCGCCTCTTACGTTAAAAGAAAAGATTTGCAGCTAACTCCGGCGCGCATCGCGCAAGCTAAAAGCTTTCAGGACTCTTACCGGAGATTGATCCGCGCGCTCGGCAAACCGTTTGCAGAGACAATCAAAATCCTCGAAGAGCGATCCGCAGTTATCAACCACGAACACCGCGCGACGGGCGACGGGTTAATCTGGATCACCAACGAGGTGTTGTCCGTCAAAGAAAAAATCGAATTCGACGAACTGCAAGATGCACTCGACGCCTCCATTGATTCGCAAGTTTTAATTCCGGGCAGGTGGCAGCCCGTTCCGCTTGAGCAACTGCAATCCAATAATCTCAAGTCGCGGCTGCTTAAAAAAATTCAGGAGAATCTGGAAGAGTACAAAGAATCAATCTAAGAATGTTGTTTGCACTGTTTGACGATTAAAGAATTCGCCGGAAGCGCCGGAGCGTTTTCATTTCGCGGCGCTTGATTTCATAGAACGAAGCGTTCAGGGCTGGCGCATTCTTGCTCGTTTATCGTAGATTAAGAGCATCAATCAATTTGTATCGAGGAAGCGGAGGGAATGGCGGTTCTTAAGATCGTAAAATACCCGGAGAAGGTGTTGGAGACGCCGACCGAAGAGGTGACGAAGTTTGACGACGAATTGAAAAAGCTTGTCGCGGATATGTTCGAGACGATGTATGCCGCGCCGGGCGTCGGACTCGCCGCGCCGCAAGTGGGCGTGTCGAAGCGCGTGTTCGTGATGGATTGCTCCGGCGGCAAAGACCCGGCGCAGAAGATTGCGATGATCAACCCGCGGGTGGTGATGAAGGAAGGCGAGCAGACGGGCGAAGAAGGCTGTCTGTCGTTTCCCGGCATCTATTTCCTAGTAATGCGGGCGATGCGCGCGGTGGTGCGGGCGCAGGACGTTGACGGAAAAGAGTTTGAAGTTGATGGCATGGAACTTACGGCGCGCTGCATGTTGCACGAAAAGGATCATTTGGACGGCGTGCTGTTCATCGAGCGCACGTCGCCTTTGAAGCGCGAGATGGTGAAGCGAAGAATCAGAAAGTTGATTAAGGCAGGCGATTGGTAAGCAATAAACGATGAACGCAGTAACGATGAGCGATGAACAGTTTTTTATTCATCATTCCGCGTTCATACTTCATACTTAATTAAATGAGGAGTGATTATGCAGGGCGAATTTCGCAACGAACCGTTTACAGATTTCAGCAAGGAAGAGAACGCGCAACCCATGCGCGCGGCGATTGAGAAAGTTAAAGGCGAGCTTGGGCGCACCTACCCGCTTGTGATCGGCGGCGAGCGAATTGAAACGGGTGCGATCTTGGAGAGCTTTAACCCGGCTAAGAAAACAGAGGCGGTCGGCCGTTTTCATAAGGCGGACAAAAAACTCGCGCAGAGGGCGGTTGAAGCGGCTTACGAAACTTTTCAGACGTGGCGTTGGACTCCGTCCGCCGAGCGCGCCCGGGTTCTGTTCCGCGCGGCGCAAATTTTGCGCGAGCGCAAACATGAGATGTCGGCGTGGATGATTCATGAGGTCGGCAAGACGTGGGCGGAGGCGGACGGCGACACGGCCGAGGCGATTGACTTTTGCGAGTTTTACGCACGCGAGATGTTGCGCTATGCGGGCGATCAGCCCTTGACTAAGATCGAGGGTGAGGAGAATCGCCTTGAGTACGTTCCGCTCGGCGTCGTCGTCGTGATCCCGCCGTGGAACTTTCCGCTCGCAATCATGGCGGGCATGACAGTGGCGGCGGCCGTCACGGGAAACACCGTCGTGCTCAAACCTTCTTCGGATGCGCCAACGATTGCTTACAAGTTTTTTGAAATTTTGGAAGAGTGCGGGATGCCTGCGGGCGTCGTTAATTTTATGACCGGATCAGGCGGGGAAGTCGGCGATACGATTGTTGATCATCCGAAGACGCGCTTCGTTGCCTTTACGGGATCGAAAGAGATCGGCCTGCGCATCAACGAGCGCGCCGCGAAACACCAAGAAGGTCAAATCTGGATCAAGCGCGTCGTCGCGGAGATGGGCGGCAAGGACGCGATCATCGTTGACAGAGATGTTGACCTCGACGAAGCCGCGACAGGCGTCGTGCAATCCGCGTTCGGCTTTCAAGGGCAGAAGTGTTCGGCGTGCTCGCGCGCGATCATTCACGGAGACGTTTACGATTCGATGGTTGAGAAAATCAGTGAACGCACGCAGAAATTAAAACTCGGCGCCCCCGACGATCCGGCAACAAACTTGAGCGCGGTGATCAACGAGAAAGCTTTTAAGACCATTAGCGAATACATCGAGAAGGGGCAACGCGAAGGCGGGCGGATCGTCGCGGGCGGCGGCAGCGACGGCGAACAAGGTTTCTTCATCGAGCCGACCGTGATTGCCGATGTTAAAGCGGGGCAGACCATCGAGCAGGAGGAGATTTTCGGCCCCGTCTTGGCGGTGATCAAAGCGCGCGACTTCGACGACGCGCTCAAAATTGCAAACGACACGGAATACGGTTTGACAGGCGCGGTTTATACCAACGACGAAGAGAAACTTGAACGCGCGCGCCGCGAATTCCACGTTGGCAATCTTTACCTTAATCGCAAATGCACGGGCGCGCTCGTCGGCGTGCATCCGTTCGGCGGCTTCAACATGTCGGGCACCGACTCGAAGGCGGGCGGGCGCGATTACCTCGCGCTCTTCATGCAGGCGAAAGTTTCATCCACGAAGATGCGCGCGAAAGAAGACACGAAAGCCGAAAAGCGCGCGGCGATATAAGAAAGGAGACAGAAGTCAGAATGGAAAGACGAATTGCTTTTATTCTGACTTCTATCTCCTGATTCCTTCGTTCCTTTATGCGCTTGATTTTTATGGGCACGCCGGGAGCGGCCGTGCCGAGTCTGCGGCGTTGCGTCGAAGATGGGCACGATGTGGTCGCCGTGTGGACGCAGCCGGATCGCCCGTCGGGGCGCGGCAACAAATTAACCGCCTCGCCAGTGAAACAGTTTGCGCTCCGGCACAATCTTCCCGTTTATCAATTCGCAAAGATCAAGACTGAAGAGGCGTTGGAAGTGTTCGCGTCACACGGTGCGGATGCAAGCGTCGTCGTCGCTTACGGGCGAATTCTACCCCTGAGTTTTCTGCAAACTCCACTCAATGGCTGCATCAATGTTCACTTCTCATTGCTGCCGAAATACAGAGGCGCGGCGCCCGTCAACTGGGCGATTGTGCGGGGCGAAACGCGGACGGGCGTCACGACGATGCGGATTGATGAAGGTTTGGACACGGGCGCGATTCTCCTGCAACGCGAAACCGAGATCGGGCGTGAGGAAACCGCGCCGCAATTGATGAATCGTCTTGCCGAGTTGGGAGCTGGAGCTTTGAGCGACACGCTAAATCGAATTGATGGAATCGAGCCGCGCGCGCAGAACGACGAAGAGGCGACGCACGCGCCCGTGTTGCGGCGCGAAGACGGATTGATAAATTGGTCGTCGAGCGCAGGGGAGCTCGAACGGCGCGTGCGCGGGTTTCAACCGTGGCCGAACGCTTACACCCTCATCGAAAATCGCCGCCTCGTAATATGGCGCGCATCCGTCTTGGAAAGAATTGACGGCGGTGATTCGGTTGGCGAGATCGTTGAGGCAAATGGCGACTCGCTCGTTGTGCGTTGCGGCGAAGGAACGGGGCTGAGACTTTTGGAAGTGCAACCGGAGACGAAGCGCATGATGAGCGCGCGCGACTTTCTCAACGGCGCGCGTCTGAAGAAAGGCGTGCGCCTCGGATGAGAGTTGAAAAGGTGGGTGAGAGAAAGTCGAAACGGCGTGAAGCTGAGAAAGCGGTCGTTTCAATCGCGCGCCGCGCGGCGTTTGAAATTCTGCGTCGCGTTGAAAGCGAAAGCGCGTATGCCGCACCGCTGCTCGTGGCGGAAACTGAAGGTATGCGCGGCGAAGACCAGAGGCTTTGTTATGAACTTGTGCTCGGCGTGTTGCGCTGGCAGTTGTGGCTGGATCGCGCGATTGAATTTTACGCCGGACGGAAAGTGCCCACCTTCGATTCGCCCGTGTTGCTGTCTCTGCGATTAGGTTTGTACCAACTTCGTTTTCTCACGCGCGTTCCCGCGTCGGCGGCGGTCAACGAATCCGTTAACCTTGTTTACGAAGCGCGCCTTCGCTCGGCCGCCCCGTTAGTGAACGCCGTGTTGCGCCGCGCCGCGCGCGAACCGCAATACGATCCGGCGGCGCAAGTTTCAAACGCGATTGAACAGATCGCCGTCGAGACTTCGCATCCCGTGTGGCTTGTCGAGCGATGGGTTGAGCGTTTCGGCGAAACGGAAACGAAAGCCTTCGCACACGCGAACAACGAAACGCCCGCGTCCGCTTTTCGCATCAATGGGTTGCGGGTGTCGGAAGAGGAAGATGTTTTAGGTGTGATTCGCGCAGCGGGCGGGCAGTTGGAAGAATCGCGGATCGCGCCGGGCGCGTGGCGGGCGAAGGGCGCGGGTAAAATTCTGCGTGAGTTGAATCAAGGGGGAAAGATTTATCTTCAAGACGAGGCATCGCAACTCGTCGCTTCCGTGCTTGATGCGCGGAGTGGTGAGCGCGTGCTTGATGCGTGCGCCGCACCGGGAAGTAAAACCACGCACGCGGCGATTAAGGCGAACGATGAAGCGTTCGTTGTCGCGGGCGACATTCACGCGCATCGTCTGCGCGTCGTGGGCGAATCGGTTGTGCGGCAAAATCTGCGTCGCGTTTCTTCAGTCGTGCTTGACGCTTCGCGTGAATTGCCGTTTGTTGAGGA
>JACCYN010000201.1 GCA_013696465.1 Pyrinomonadaceae bacterium | reverse complement strand
TGCGCTCACGCTTGAGAGCGCGCACGACGAATTTCGCGTCGGTCGCATGAGCCTTCTCTACGAGCGTTATCTGGAAGGGTGTCGGCAGAGCGGAGTCGCGTGGTCGCCCGCCACGCGATACATCAATTGCGAAGCGAAGAAGGATCGAAGCTTTATTCGGTTAGAGACGAAAACCCAAGAGCGGATCGTTTCGGCGAGATATTTGATCGGGGCTGATGGAGCCGCGTCGCGCGTTGCCCGCGATCTCAATCTTGATACGAACAAACAATGGATCGTCGGCGTGGAAGATGTGATGCGCGGCGTGCCAATAATCGGTGCGCCGTGCTTCCACTGTTTCTTAGATTCTGCGTTAGCCCCCGGATACATCGCTTGGGTGGTAAATGACGGAGAGGAAACGCACGTCGGCGTCGGCGGATATGCGAAGCGATTCAACCCTGTGCAAGCTCTGGAGAGATTTCGGAAAGATGTTGTCGAGCGAATGTTTGATTTTAGCCGGGCGGAGCAGGTCGAGCGGCGCGGCGGACGCATTCCCGTCGGCGGAGTGCTACGACACATTGCGAACGAGCGCGGGTTATTAGTGGGAGACGCGGCCGGAGCCGTGTCGCCGTTGACGGCCGGGGGCTTGGACGCTTGCATGAGGCTATCAGACATCGCGGCGCGCGTCGTCGTCGAGTATCTCAAGACGAACGACGCGAAGGCTTTAGCTTCTTACTCTGGCGAACACTTTCGCGCGCGCTTCGTTTCCAGATTATGGATGCGAGAAATTATTTCTCGCTTCGAGCGTCCGATGCTGCTCGAAGCGGCGTGTGCCCTGCTGCGATTACCCTTGTTGCGGCGGGTGGCTGAAAGCATCTTCTTCGGCCGCAACTCGTTTCCTGATGCGAATCCGGCGTGGCAAGCACGCGCCACGCCGAGTCTCGAAGAACAAAGCCCAATCGCAAGAAGCGGTTGAAATGGAAGGCGGTCGGTGTTATTAAAGCGAGAGGATTTGCGTGCCGACGTTAGGAGTTTTGAGATCATGAGCGATAAAACGAAACTTGGGTTGCGCGTGTTGGAGGCGGCGGTGCTGCTGGGCGTGTTGGGCGATGCGTTGCTGCGTGTTGCGCCGTGGGGATTGAACACTTTTTTGTGGACAAGCGCGATGGTCGCGGGCGTCTACGCGGTGGCGCGGCAGAAGCGGGCGCAACTGGGGCGCGAGTGGCATTTCTTCGCGGCGTGCGCCGTGCTGTTCGCGTCCTTTTTCGCGTGGCGCGATTCGTTTACGCTGCGTTTTTTAGACGCGCTCGTAGTGGTTGTGATGCTCGCGCTCGCGGCGTTTAGTGTGAGCAACGCGCGGATGCGATTCGCGGGGTTGCTTCAGTATGGTCTGGGCATATTGACGGCGGGATTTAACGCCGCGTTCGGATTGTTTCCGTTGTTGTTGAACGACATCGAGTGGAAGAGTTTGCCGCGCACGGGTTGGTCGCGCCATGTGTGGGCGGTGATGCGCGGCGTAGTAGTCGCAGTGCCGTTGTTGCTCGTCTTCGGCGGGTTGTTTATGGCGGCGGACGCGGTTTTCAACAACCTCGTCGAGCGTTCCTTCAACATCAATGCGGATGAAATGTTTTCGCATTTTCTACTTGCGGCGTTTCTCGCGTGGGCGACGGGCGGGTTGTTGCGCGGCGCGGTGTTGAATGAGATGAGCGCGACCGAAGCGGCGAGCAAATACCTTTCATTAAAACCGACGAAAGTTAATTCAATCGTTGACACAACGAATCGTGCGGAAGAAAGGGACGCAAAGGATAAAGCGGCGCGCCCTGCGCAAGCGTTGTCGCTCGGCATCGTCGAGACGAGTGTGGTGCTCGGTCTGGTTAACTTACTCTTTCTTGCCTTTGTACTTGTGCAACTGCGCTATTTCTTCGGCGGGGCGGGAGTCGTCGAAACTACAGCGAACATGAGTTACGCCGAATACGCGCGGCGCGGGTTCTTCGAGTTGGTCACCGTGACGTGGCTCGTGCTCCCTCTGTTACTCATCGCGCATTGGCTGCTGCGCAAAGAAAATCCGGTACACGAACGCATCTTTCGATTCCTCGCCGGAATTCAGCTCGCGTTGCTGTTTGTGATCATCTGGTCGGCGGTCGGTCGGATGCGGCTTTACCAAAGCGAATACGGCTTGACGGAGTTGCGCGTTTACACGACGGCGTTCATGGGTTGGTTGAGTTTGGTGTTCGTGTGGTTCGCGGCGACGGCGTTGCGCGGCAAGCGTGAGCAATTTGCGTTCGGCGCGCTCGTCGCCGGGTGCTTAGTAATCGTCGCGCTACATGCCGTTAACCCAGACGCTCTGATCGCGCGGACTAACGCGGGGCGCGCGGCGCAGAATCGGGGCAACAACTTCGACGCCCATTACGCCGCGTCGCTCAGCGCAGACGCGACGCCGGAACTTTTCGCCGCCCTGCCGAGACTCGCGGCGCGCGACCGGCAGGTGATCGCCGACCGTCTGCTCGCGCGCGAACTTGAGACGAAGAATGATTGGCGCACCTGGAATTTATCGCGCGCACGCGAGCGGCGATTGATGCGCAGGGCGGAGGCGGACTTACGCGCGTTGGCGCTGAGAGCGTCGCCCGGTTCATCAATTTTACTGCCGCTTCAAGTTGAATCAAGCCCGAACGTCGCGGACGCAAACGCGCGACGCGCATTAAGCGTTAACAGGTAATCACCTCTTGCTGTTGCTTGCGACGAGCGGGTCGTAGAGTTCGCGGTGACGCGCGGTGAGACGCAGATATTCGGGGTCGGCTTTAACGGCGTCTAAGCGCTCCTTAAAGATTTTAGATGATTCGAGCTTCTCGTAATTTCTGTCGAACGGTGCGACCTCGCGCCCGTGCGCGCCGCTCTGTCCTTTATGATCTTCCGGCACGGGTCCGACATATTTCTTCCCCGTCCGGTGGTTGAAGTAGCGCAGTGAGCGCGTCCAGCCCATCTGGAGAAACTTGCGCGCCATGTCCATGCCGACGAAATCCTCCTGCGCTTTGTAAGCCTCATAAAGTTCGTAAATCTTCGCAGCCGACTCGCGCGCGATGTCCGGCGTTTTGAAACGCCAGTGCGCGAGAATCTCACTTTTATACGGTTCGACGGACAGCACTCCTTGTTCGCCCTTGCCTATCCGGTAGAGTTCCGGGTGACGGCGAAAATCCGTTTCCTTAAAGTTAACCGTGTAATCGAACTTCATAAACGAATTCTAAGACGAGCAACTGACGACGAGACGCTTGCCCCAATCGGGCGACGAAGCGGCGTAAAGATCACATTCCGGTTGCTCGTCGAAGGGGCGGCTTAAGAGTGCGAGCAGGCGATCAATCTCTGTGTAGTCGCGCTTTTCCGTTGCGTCGGCAGTCGCTTTCTGCGCCATGTAATTGCGCAGCACGTATTTCGGATTAACGCGTTTCATCCTGCTTTCGCGTTCATGGTCAACGCTCAGTTCGAGCCTCAGACGCGCGCGATACTTAGTCGCCCAGGAGTCGAAACTCGCGGGATCAAGGAACATATCGCGCAAAAGATCGTTGTGATCATCCGGCGCGGAACTGAAACTGTTAAGACGGCGGAAGAAGTTTGTGTAATCAACCGCGTTTGCCGCCAGCGCGTCGAGCAATTCTTTCAGCAGCGCGTGGTCGTCCGCTTCGCTTTCGGCGAGTCCGAGCTTTGCGCGCATCAGCAATTCGTAAGCGTCGTTGAAATCAGCTTCGTAGGAGTCGAGCGCGGCGAAAGCTTCCTCTTCGGAGACGAGGGAGAGAAGCGCGTGGGCGAGACATGAAAGATTCCATAGTCCGACGTGAGGTTGTTGGTTGAAGGCGTAGCGACCTGAATGATCAGAATGGTTTGGAATGAAGTCCGGGTCGTAATCGTCCATGAAACCGAACGGGCCGTAGTCAATCGTGATGCCGAGAATTGACATGTTGTCCGTGTTCATCACGCCGTGCGCGAAACCAAACGCTTGCCACTGCGCGATCATCACGGCCGTCCGCCGCACGACTTCGCGCAGGAACGCGGCATACTTGTTTTTCTCATCGGCGACTTCGAGAAAGAACTGCGCGATGACGTAATCAGCCAGCGCTTTGACGTTTTCAATTTGCCCGCGATTCACAAAAACCTCAAACGTGCCGAAGCGCACATGCGTCGGGGCCATGCGCAGAAGCACGGCGGCCGTCTCCGCCCTTTCGCGTTGCACGGGCAGATTGCTTCCGACGATTGAAAGCGCGCGCGTGCTCCGTATGCCGAGATTGTGCATTGCCTCGCCGCACAAGTATTCACGGACGCAGGAGCGCAATACGGCGCGTCCGTCGAAGCCGCGCGAGAAGGGAGTCGGCCCCGCGCCCTTCAACTGCAAATCCCAGCGTTCGCCTTTGCCGTTGCGAACTTCGCCGAGCAGGATCGCGCGACCGTCGCCAAGTTGCGGAACCCACGAGCCGAATTGATGTCCGGCGTAAAGAGCGGCAATCGGGTCTGCGCCGGGAAGAAGACGGTTGCCGCAGAAGTATTCAACGAATTCAGGACGGCGCGCTTCCGATCCGTCAAGGTCAAGGAGTTCGGCCGCCGCCGCGTTAAAGCTTACAAGATACGGCGCGGGGACGCTTGTTGGTTTTACGCGCCGGTAAAAAGCTTCGGGCAGACGTGCGTAAGTGTTATCGAATGTGAGTTCTGTTAATTTCTTCAATGCCGCCGCCTTGTTCTAAAGATTTACATTTTGCCGAAAGAAACTTATTCATGCCAGAAGGCTCTGGTGATGATGCGGCGCGCTTCGTCGAGCGAGAGATCGCCGCGCGCGATCTTGTAGCCAATAGTGTCTTCATATTCTGCGTTTCCCGCTTCGGTGCGAAGCGCGGCTTGCGCAGGAGTGAATCCCGCTTCCTCCAACACGGCGGCGACGCGCGCATCGAAGCAGCGCGCGGCAAGCCATTCGCTGACTTCTTCCGCATCGTCGAATCCACGAGCGATCCATTCCCGCGCCGCATCGTTTGCTGTTTTGTTTCCTAATGCCGCGCCGCCCGCCGCGCTTATGACTTCGCTGATCGCAAGTCGCAGTTCGTTCTGTCCTACGTCGTCAAAATCGCTTGTCATACGTTTCGCATTGTCGTAAACGAAGATTGATGTTGTAATCTATAGCCGATCTCCTCTTCGGTTGCCAAACCTGACGGGCGCGAATGCACGGTCGTATTTTTCAACTCAACTGTTCCGGCGGCGGTGTGCCGAAGCTCCCCGTTCGGGAAGCGCGGCTGAGCGCGACGGGACTCGACTGCGACAAACAGACGCACACACGGTTTCACGGCGGCGTCGAGCGCGCCCTCTGCCTTTATGCTGTTGAGCGTATACGCGAGTTGCAGGCGGAAGGGCATCCAATCTCGGCGGGTTCGACCGGCGAAAACGTCACACTTGAAAACCTCGATTGGGCGCGGTTGGAGTTGGGGAGCAGGCTTAAGATCGGCGATGAAGTTGTAATTGAGATCGCTTCCTACACCGTTCCTTGCAAACAGATCAGGGAATCGTTTGTCGGCGGAAACTTCAAGCGCATCGATCAGAAGCTGCGTCCCGGCTGGGCGCGGCTCTACGCGCGCGTGCTGCAAATGGGCGTCCTGCGCGTAAATCAAAGAGTCGAGTTAATAAACGATGCGGAGAACGCAGGAAGCGGCGCGTAATGCGCACCGGGCGCGTGAAATTTCCGCGTTTGTTTTCCGTATCTACGCATCAAAGTGAAAGTTTCGCTCGCCATGAGTGATAATTCGTCAACCGAGTTTGCAAGCGCATGACTTCCCTGTACGCACGAAAAGACAGGTTTCTAATTTCTCAGGAGAGACGTTCAATGCAATCAACACCACGCCGTTTACTTTTAGCTTTCGCCCTGTGCCTCATCGCGTCGCACACAATCGCGCAGGCGCAGGAAAAGCTTTTAACCATTAACGACATTTACGATCCGCAGACGCGCGTTAATTTTAGCGGCAACGTGCCGCAGATTCTTTCATGGCTCAACGACGGCGTTCATTACCTACAAAGAAACACTGCTGATGCAGCGAGCGCGCCGCTCCTGAAGGTAAACGCCGTCACGGGCGAATCAACGCCCTTCTACGACGCGGCGAGAATGGAAGCGTCCTTGCGCGCGCTGCCCGGTATGGCGGCCGAAGACGCGAAGCGTCTGTCGTTCCGGGCGCTTCACGAGATGAACAAAGCGCAGACGGCGTTTCTCATCAACCATGGAAACGACCTCTACGTTTACGATTTAACGAACCAGACTGCGAAGCGCCTTACCTCCGGTGCGGAGGAAGAACAGGAAGCCGAGTTTAGCCCCGACGGTCGGATGGTCGCCTTCGTGCGTAAAAACAACCTTTTCGTAATCAATGCTACGACCGGACAGGAAAGAGCTTTAACGACCGACGGCACGGATAAAATCCTTAACGGTCGCCTCGATTGGCTTTACCAAGAAGAGCTGTACGGGCGCGGGAATTTCAAAGCCTTCTGGTGGAGTCCCGACTCACGGCGCATCGCTTACCTCCGGCTTGACGAAACGCCGGTGCCTGATTTCGTCGTCGTCGATCACATCCCGCGCCGTCAGGACGTGGAGACGACGCCCTACCCGAAGGCGGGCGACGCGAACCCGCTCGTCGAACTGCGCATGGCGAGCGTTGACGGCGCAACCGCCAACAACACCGCGCAAGTGGTGGACACGAAAAAATATCAGCCGAACAATTTGCTCATTGCGCGTGTCGCGTGGACGCCCGATGGTCAGCGCGTCGTTTATCAAGCGCAAGACCGCGAGCAAACTTTCCTCGACGTAAACTTCGCCGACGCGGTGACGGGCAGAACGACAACGGCGTGGCAAGAGAAAACGCAGGCGTGGGTCGAAGCCATTGACAACCCGCGCTGGCTGAAAGACGGCTCGTTTCTCTGGCACAGCGAGCGCACGGGCTACCGCCATCTTTATCACTACTCAAGTGAAGGCCGGTTGATTCGCCCCGTCACGAAAGGCGAATGGGAAGTACGCTCGCTCGATGCCGTTGATGACAGGGGCGGCTTCGTCTACTTCAACGGCACGGAGCGCAGCCCCATCGCCGGAGACGTTTACCGCATTAAGCTCGACGGCACGGGGCAGACGCGGTTGACGCAAACGCCCGGCAGCCACCGCGCAAACTTCAACCCGACGGCGACACACTTCATTGACTCTTGGAGTGATGTCAACACGCCGACGCAAATGCGCCTGCACCGTGCCGACGGCGAACTAGCGCGCGCGATTGCGGAAAACAAAGTCGCCACTCTTGCAGGGTACAAACTCGGTCGCACGGAATTCCTGCAAGTGAAGGCGCGCGACGGTTTCACGATGGAAGCGATGATGATACGTCCGCCGAACTTCGATCCTGCGAAGAAATATCCGGTGATGAGCTACACCTATTCAGGGCCGCAAGCCCCGTCGGTGCGAAACTCGTGGGGCGGCGCGACCTACCTCTGGCATCAGATGCTCGCGCAGAAGGGTTACATCGTCTGGATTTGCGACAACCGCTCGGCTTCGGGCAAAGGCGTGCAAGCGGCGTGGCCGGTCTATAAAAACTTTGGTGAATTGGAACTGCGCGATCTCCTCGACGGCGTAGCATATTTGAAGAGTCAATCTTACGTTGACCCTGCGCGCATCGGAATCTGGGGTTGGTCGTTCGGCGGCTTTATGACTTCTTACGCCCTCACGCACAGCAACGCTTTTAAGATCGGCATCGCGGGCGGATCAGTAACGGATTGGAAGTTGTACGATTCAATTTATACAGAACGCTTCATGCGAACGCCGCAGAACAACGCGGAAGGCTACGCGCGCACTTCGCCTCTGTCTGCCGCCGCGAACCTAAACGGCAAACTCCTGCTCATTCACGGCGCGATAGACGACAACGTGCACATGCAGAACACGATTCAGTTCGCGTATGAACTGCAGAAAGCGGGCAAGCCGTTTCAGTTAATGGTCTACCCGAAACAGCGTCACGGCGTCACCGATCCGCTACTGCTAAAACACATGCGCGGGATGATGACCGATTTCATCACGGCGAATTTGTAGACAGAAGTAAGTTGGCAAAGAAAAACGCTGTGAAGACAACCGTCCTCACAGCGTTTTCTTGTTTTCCTTTGTGGTGCGATTTTACTGCTACACGCCCGGCATCGCTTTCTTCAAAGGTTTCAGCAGGAAGAACAACACGACCGCCATGAAGAGCGCCATCACGGCCAGCACGAGGAAAAAGGTTGATTGCAGCCAGATGTCCCAGTAAACTCCGATTTGTGTGAGCTTGTTACCGATTGCCGTGGCGACGAACCAGCCGCCCATCAAAAGACCGCGCAAATTGATCGGCGCGACTTTTGAAACCAGCGACAAGCCCATCGGCGAGAGCATCAACTCGCCCAAAGTCACAATTGCATAAGCGAAAACTAACCAGAACGGCGAGATGCGAAACAAATGCGAGCGCTGCAAAAACGCTTCGCGGTGCTGCGCGACTTGTCCGGGCGCGACCGTGTTAACGGCAGTCATTAATTGCTGTTCGCCCGAAACCATCTGTTTGGTCGCTGCATCCTCTTTAGGCGAAAATTTCACGCCGTAAATCAAATTTTTGCCGTCGGCGTCCTTAGCGGCGACGATTCTATCCAGAGCATCGCGCGGAACTCCTTGCGCGGCTAAGTTATTGACGACTCTTTCGTTAATTCGGAATTCACCGTTAGCGAGTTGCTGCTGGGTCGGAGCTTGGCTTTCGCCGAGCGTCGCCGCGTACCACAAAACTATAAACGAGAGTCCCGTGAGCGTCATGCCGATTGCCATTTTCGTCGGCGTTGCCGGTTCTTTGCCGCGTTTGTCGAGATAACTCCAAAACCAGATCAGCGGAAACGTCAGCGTGACCACCCAAAAGGCGTTGATCGAATTTGAAATCGTGCCGGAAACTCTCCAATCCGTATTGTCGTCCGCCCAGTAAGTCAGCGTCGAGCCGTTTTGGTGAAAGACCATCCAGAAGACGATGACGATTGCAAAAATTACAATCAACGCGAACACGCGCTTCGAGTTCGGCACGGTGTTCATCAAATCCTGACGGGCTTGCGCTTCGGAACGGACACCGCGTTCGTCCGATTCTTGATGACTCACGCCGCTCGGCGGCGCGTCAACGCTTGTGGCGGCGGCGTTGGTTTTTTCGCTCGCTTCGTTGCGCGTGCGATTCCTTTCGGCTAACGCATTCGGGTCTTCGACAATGCTTTTGTAGCGCCATAAAATCCCGACCGAAATCAACATTCCGAAAGCGGCAACGGCAAAAGCAGCGTGAAAACCGAAGTTGGCTTTGACGATTTCCATCACAATCGGCGCGAAAAACGCTCCGATGTTGATGCCCATATAAAAAATGTTGTAGGCGCGGTCTTTTAAGTGGCTGCCTTCCGGGTAGAGATTGCCAACCATCGTCGAAACATTCGGTTTGAAAAAACCGTTGCCGATTACCAGACAAGTCAGCGCGGCGTAAACCGCCCACAAAGCCGGAATCGAAAGCAGCCCGTGACCGGCCATGAAGAAAAATCCGCCGATCATCACCGCTTTGCGATAACCGGTCACGCGGTCGGCAATCAAACCGCCGATCAGCGGGCTGGCATAGACGAACATCAGATAATTGGCGTAGAGCGTCGTCGCCTGCGCTGCCGTCCAGCCGAAGCCTTCTACGGGGTCGCGCAAGTAAAGCGTGAAAAGCGCGAGCATCGAATAAAAACTGAACCGCTCCCACATCTCGGTGGCGAAAAGAACGTAGAGACCTTTTGGGTGCTTGTCTTCGGCGGCGTGCGCGAATGCCGGATTTGCGGCGATGGCGCTTGATGCGTTCATAAACGGGTTATCCTCTCGTTTTCAGAGTTTACGGGCGCTACGGGAGCGGGGAAGAGTTCTTGATCACTTCTGTAGATCAAGCCACAGCCGCAACGCGCGCGTCAAGAAAATTCTGTTACGGTCGCGGGTCTGGTGGGCTGATCTGCGTCAAGCGAGTGCGCGGGCGGAAAAGACTTTTCCGCCCCTTCTGTTTATAATGTTGTGTTGTCAAAGTCGCTTACTAAACCCTCTAGAGGAACAAGGAATGAGTACGGCAGAGAAGATTTCTAAACGTCCCGCTCGCGTCAAGTTCGCCAGGCGCACGCTTTACTTAACCGATGACACTTCACACATTCGCCGCCAACTCGCCGACGGTGAAAATCTCAATTTTGATTCCGACCGACCGCTGATGAACAACATCTCGACCGACGAGATCACGCCCGGCTGGGTCTGTTTCTACTACGACGAAACTTTGGGGCACTACGTCTATGTAGGGATGCGCGAAGAGGCGGTGAAAAAAGATGAAGTGAAAGGGGGCGGCTTCTCCGTCGTCGTCTCAGGACTGTCGAAAGGTTGCGGTTCGTCGAGGGAGACCGCGCCGTATGCGGAGAAGTGGGCGGGGATAGAACTCGTCATTGCCAAAACAATTGAGAAGATTTACGGGCAGAACGCGCAGAACATCGGGCTTCTGACTTCGACCGACTTCGGCTTGATTGAAAGAATAAATCGCGGCGAAGAAATTCCTTTAGAAGAATTCACGCGCGGGCTTGATCCTATTTCAAAAGCGATTGTCGAATACGGCGGACTCTTTAACTACAACAAAGCGCGTTTGGCAGGCGAGGTCGCACCGCCCGCTTTGGAGACGAGGAAGCGTCCGATGAACTTGGTGGAGAAGATCATCGCGCGTCATGCGTTTGTGCGCGCTGGTGAAATAGGAGTTCAAGCTGTCAAGCCCGGCGATGCCTTGTTTGCCGTCGCGGACGTGCGCTTCTCGCACGAGTACGTGACGCCGATGGCGGAATCACTCTTTAAGCAATCGCTCGGCAAAGAGGCGAAAGTAACCGAACCTGAATCCGTCTTTGCATTCCGCGATCACTTAACTTTCTTGGGGCGCGTGATGCCGCAGAAGCACCGCGAGATGGGACTGCTAGAACGCGCCGACGGTTTGGCCGTTACGCAAGAAAAGTTTTCTAACGAACAACACATTAAACTCTACGGCGAAAATCCTTCAGGCGGCTCGGAAGCGATCTGTCATAACGCCGTTGTTGAGGACATCGCGCTGCCCGGTCAAGTAGTGATCGGCACTGACTCGCACACTTGCATGGCGGGCGTGCTCGGCTGTTTCGCCTTCGGGGTGGGTTCGACCGACATGGCGAACGCTTGGTACACAAAAGATATTCGCATCCGCATCCCTGAAACCGTGCGCTTCAATCTGCGCGGCACGAAGCCTGCGGACGTGACGGCGAAAGACGTGATGCTCTTTATCCTTGCGACCGACTACATGAAGGAAGGCAAGGGCATCGGGCAAGTTCTGGAGTTCGCGGGCGAGGGCTTGAGCGATTGGCCAATTGATGAGCGCGCGACTTTGACGAACATGGCGGTCGAAGCCGGGGGCACGACCGGCATCATCGAACCTGACGATGTAACGCTTGAATACATTGTGCGTATGCGCGGGATAGACGCTGACGAGGTGCGCAAAGGTTTCCTCAAGAGCGACCCTGACGCTGAATACGCCGCCACTTTTGAAATCAACTTGGACGAGATTCGCCCGATGGTCGCCACGCCCGGCGATCCGCGTAACGGCATTAACA
>JACCYN010000191.1 GCA_013696465.1 Pyrinomonadaceae bacterium | reverse complement strand
TCCGGCGCGCGCAAACCTTCGCATCAAGTGTTCGCTCGGATGCGGGTGGTGATACCAGAAATCTTCGCCGCCGAAACAGATGATTGATTCATGTTCGATCATGGAAAGGCGCGTGTTGAAGATTTACTGCTCAATTTCGATGACGGAGTTGAACGCCGGAAACTGAAAAGCTCACGCAGTTCAGTTGCGTTAAGGAGCAGTATTGCAGAAAGCGGTTTTCCAGTCTGGACGTGAAAACGCCAGATTACCAATAGGAAGATGAGCGCGTAGCTGACGGTTGATGACAGGGCTGCCCCGCGCGCGCCGTGGCGGGGGACGAGAGCGAGATTGATGGCGATGTTGACGGCAAGCGTCGTGATCCAGAAAAGTGGGATGGCGTTTGTGCGATCCGTCGCGTTCAGATGTTGCACGAGCACGGATTGAATGCCGATCAGAAAAACTCCCGGAAGTAGTATGAACAACTGAACACTTGCTTCGGTAAAGTCCGCCCCGTAGATTGCGGGCAGGGCAAAGCCGAGCGGAACAGCCATCGCGCACAATAGCAACATCACGAACGCCGCGTGGCGCGTCACCTTACACGCGAACTCCCCGCTCGCGTCTCCCTCCGCCGCCACGCGCGGGAAGAGCACGGTCGAGACGGCAAGCGGCACGAGCATCAACATCGTCGCCACCTGCGCGGCGACCGAATAAACGCCCGCCTCCGCCCACGTGCGAAAGTATTTAACGATGAGCAGGTCAAAGCGAAAGAGCACAACGGGCGCGAGGGTGAGGATGTAGAACTTCAAACTGTAGCCTGCCATGCGCCTGAACAACTCGCCGTCAGGTCGCAGCCGCTGCGCGCCTTCGATGTTTTCCGTCGAACGCCGGATCGTCCACATGCTCAAGACGGTAAGCGCGACAGCCCCCGCCGTATTCAGTGCAAGGAACGCGGGTAATTCTTCGCCCGCGAGCGTGAGCACGACGATTGAATTCAAAAATATCAGCAGCGGAGCGGCGGCTTCGAGCACATTGAAACGGCTCACCGCCTCGACGCCGAGCAAGACGTGAAGCGCAAGCAGATTGGCGAGTTGAAACGGAATGGAGAGCGCGACGATGGTGACGAACGCAAGCGGTATGTCGCCGAACAACTCCGCGTTCGTTGCGGCTAATCCGATGATTGCCAGCGCGAGCGCACTGCCCACCACAAATGCGAAGAGAAGCGCGTTTGCCCACACGCGGGGGGCGTTGCGCCTTTCCTGCGCGATAAAGTAGGTGCTCGCGAGCGGCATTCCGGCGCAACCGACTTGGACGGCGACAATCGTCGCCACGTTGAGCACGGCAAACGCGCCCAAAGCATCTGCGCCGAGCCAACGCGCGACGACGAGACTTGTGCCGACGCTTGCGCCCGCCATCACGATGCGCGCCAGAAGCGTTCCCACAACTTGCGAAGAAAAACTCCGATGCTCCTTCGCAACTTCAGTTTTCATTTGCCTTCAGCCCGCCGCGCGAAATTAACTTCGCAGTATTCGTTGAATCTCTCGTGAGTAATCACTTTTCGAGAAAGCGTCTGATACCCTGCTGGCAATCCTCCGTCATGCGCGCAATCGCATTCGTGTCAACGCCTGCCTTGATCCCTGCCTCGAAAGTCATGCCGTCAATCCCGTACAGCAGACGCTTCGACAACATCACCGCCGAGCGACTCACGCGCTCAAACCCGGACATATAATTTTCAACTCGCGCTTCAAATTCCTCGTCGTTGTAAACGTGATTAACGAGTCCGACGCGCTCGGCTTCTGCGGCGTCAATGTCTCCGCCGCGCGTGAGCAACTCGAAGGCGCGCTTCTCCGAGACGTTGCGGCGAAGGATCGCCATTACCATCGCGGGTACAAATCCTATTTTAACTTCTGGGTAGCCGAAACGCGCCGAACGCTCCGCAAGCACGATGTCGCACGCGGTCGCCAGCCCGCACCCGCCTGCCAGCGCACGCCCGCGCACCGCCGCCACTACCGGCACGCGCACGCGCCGGATAAGCACGAACAACTCCATCAACGATTGGGCGTCTTCGAGATTTTCGATGATCGAGCTTTCGGAGATTTTACGCAGCGCGGCGAGGTCTGCGCCGGAGCAGAAATCGCTTCCCGCGCCCGTCAGAAGAACGGCGCGCAAGTTTTCGTTTGCGTCCGCCTCTAGCAGCGCCGCTTTCAGTTCAGCGATTACTCCCTCGTTTAAGGCGTTGCGCTTTTCGGGGCGGTTGAGCGTAACGAGCGCGATTGAGCCTTCAACGCAGTAGAGAACTTGTCGGCTTTCTTCCATAAGATTTGAAGTCAAATTCCGTCGAGGAAATCTAGCAGAGCGCGGTTCACTTCCGCCGGAGACTCCTGCTGCACCCAGTGATTGCTTCGCGCGATGCGCACTTCCGTGTAAGAAGCTTTGACGAAACGATCCACGCCGCGCACCGTGTCAGGGGCAACGGCAAAATCTCGTTCGCCGTAAATGAAAAGCGTCGGCACGCGCACAACACGGTCTCCGTTTTCACCATTCCCGCTTGCTTGTCTGCGGCGAAAGAGCGCGGGCAGATTCGCGCGGTAATAATTGACGGCCGCCGTCAACGCGCCCGGTTCGCGCAACGCCGCTTTGTAGATCGCAATGTCCGTCTCGGTGAAAACATTTCTTCCCCTCGTCGTTCGCTGGAACAAACGCTCAAGCGCGGCGAAGTCGTTGACGCTCATCCACCATTCGGGCACGCGGGGCAGTTGGAAAAAGAGCATGTACCAGCTTCGCAACAATTGATCGAAACTGAAGTTTGCCTGCCACGCCGCGAGCGGCGGTACTTGCAACGCCGCCAACTTCCACACGACTCCGGGAGATTGACGCGCAAGTTCCCACGCGACGGCCGCGCCCCAATCATGCCCGACGATTCCGGCTTCGCCTTTGCCGAAATGCCCGATGAGCGCGCGCACGTCTTGAACAATCTTATCAAGTTTGTAGTCGCTGATACGCGAAGGCTTGTCGCTCAAATTGTAGCCGCGCAAGTCCGGCGCGACGACGTGATAACGCTCGCTTAAGGCGAGCAACTGATGTCGCCACGAATACCAGCATTCGGGAAAGCCGTGCAGCAGGATTACCAGCCGCTTATCGCTTGCGTTGTCTTCGCCGCGTTCAACGTAGTGAAGTCGCACACCGCCCGCGCGCGCGTAGCCGTGCCGAAAACCGTCGTGGATGCTGGCGAGATGTTCGTCCATAAGTAATGAGCGGGCGGCTAGCGGTAGCTGATCTAGCTTTGCAAGCAGTGATATAATGCCTGTGTGCGGTTGAAGTATAGCATTGCCCGGTTAAGTTCGGGACACACTAAGCACACAAAACCTTGCCCGGCGTGCAGGAGGAAGAAACGACTATGAAGCGAAGGTTTAATGCGACTACATGGCAAGAGGGCGAATGGTTCATCGTACAGTGTATCGAGGTTGACGTTGCCTCACAAGGCGCAACGGAAGAAGAGGCGTTAGAGAATCTGCGCGATGCTTTGGAACTGCATTTCACTCCGCCCGTCGCTACCATCGCGCCACAAGTCCGCACAATCGAGGTCGAGGTTGCGGCGTGAAGCCTCTGCCCTTCCGCGAAGTGAAGCGCAAGCTGGAAGGAGCTGGCTTCGTGGAAGTGAGCCAGACGGGAAACCACGTTAAGTTTGCCAAGACGGCCGCCGAAGGAACGCGCACAGCGGCCGTGCCACAGGGAAGTTGCCGCCGGAACGATTCGCAGCATCTTACGCCAAGCGGGATTGAGCGAGACTGAGTTCAACCAATTGTAAAGCGAAGCGGACACGCGCGGCGAGCTTGTGCGGCACGGAGTACGACGCGCTCGTTAAGCTAAATCGAGTTTGCGTGCCTCTTCGTCCGAGACTTCGATCTCCATGCGCAGCAGCGCGGTCGAAAAGGTTTTGCCTTGTGCGTCGGTCATCAGAGAGAGTGTGCCGCCGCCGCCTAAAGATTCGTGCAGAAGAAAG
>JACCYN010000178.1 GCA_013696465.1 Pyrinomonadaceae bacterium | reverse complement strand
CGTTACACCGAAGCACAAGCCGCGCTTTTGCGCGCCGCGCAACTCGACGACAGCGATTACAATTCGCGCGCCACGCTCGCCTTCGCCTACAACGCGCTCGGCCGCTATGCGGAAGCCGAACGCTGGGCGCGCGAGAGCGTTCGCCTTAACGGGGACGACTTTTTCGGTTACGCCGCGCTCGGCTGGCGTCTCTACCGCCGCCAAAACTACCCTGACGCGGAAGCGGCTTACCGCCGCGCGATACAGCTCTCGCCCGACTCCACCGGACTCAACGTTGACCTCGCGCTTGTGCTCTACGAACAACGCCGCGACCGCGACGCCGCGCCGCTTCTGGCGCGCGCGATTGCGAGCAACCCGAACAACGTCGAATGGCTGCACCTCTACGGCGTTGTGCTCCAGCGTCTCGGTCAGTTGCAGCAAGCCGCGGCGCAATACCTGCGCGTGATCTCGATCAACAGCAACCTTTCCGGTTCGCGCTCAAATCTAGGTTTAATCCGTTACACGCAAGGCGACATGGCGGGCGCGCGCGAACAGTGGACGGCGGCCGTCAGGCTCGGCTCGACTTACCCGCCGGATCGCGTCGGGCTATCCATTCTCGAAGGCAAGTTAAACGACGCGCTCGCGCAATTGGATGAATACACAAGCCAGAACCCGAAAGACGAAGACGGCTGGCTGATGCTCGGCGACGTGCGCCGCGCGCTCGGCAACGAGGCGGGCGCGCGCGCAGCTTACGCGCAAGCCGCAGGTCTTTCGCCCGACTATGCCCGTCTGCCGCGCCCCAATCTGCTCGGACGAACAGCGGCGGCAACGCGCGCTTCATCTCCGTCAAGTCGTTACCGCAAATACACAGGCAACTTCTTCCGCGTTGACGTGCCCCACGACTGGCACGATCACGGCGGACAAAATCAGATGACGTTTTCGCCCGCCGGCGGGCACGGCGAGGTTCAAGGGCAACCGTCTTACACGCACGCGGTCGCGGTCGGCGTTGAAGAAGGGCGATACTCCGATTTACGCTCCGTGACAGAGGTTTTCGTCAACAACTTCACCGGGCGGAATCGAGGCGCGACGCGACGCGGCGATTACGAGCGAGGCCGCATTGACGGGCGCGACGCGCTCGCCGCGTCGTTTTCAAACACGAATGAGACGACGCGCGAGATTGAGATCATTAATATCTACACGGCGCTTTTGCGCGACGGTAAATTCTTCTACATGGTGACGGTCGCGCCGCAAAACGATTACCGCAACTTCGAGTCGTCGTTTCAGACGATGTTGCGCAGCGTCCAATTCAATCGTTAGTCGCGCAGTCTTTCGACGCGATTGACTTGGCGCGGTGAAAGAATCTCTCACAGAAAAATTAGCAAGAAGACGACTGATGGAAACAGCTTGACGTATTCGCGTCGAAAGCAATCTTCAGTAAATTATGAAAATCGTTTTAGCGGAAGAGCGCGGTGGACAAGAGAGGGGCGAGCGCGCGTTTGAGAAACCGATAATTTGCGTCGGACGCGATCCGTCGAGCTGCGACGTTGTGTTTGATCAAGTCGAATGGCCGATGGTGTCGCGCCAGCACGCCGAGTTTCGCATGCAAAACGACAAGTGGACGCTCGTTGATAAAAACTCGAAGTTCGGCACGTTCCTTAACGGTCAACGCATCTCCGAACCGACAGCAATCGCAATGGGCGCGCGCGTGCAATTCGGCCCGTCAGGGCCGCTGCTGCGCATCGCGCGCGTCGAAGGAACGACGGCGGAAGGCGATGTGAAAACAAACTCGCGGACAGTCCCACAACCCGGCGCGGAAAATCTCTCGCCGTTTGCGACGATGCGCGACATCCCCATTGCCCCTTCTGCACAAACTCCTAATCAACTGTCACGCACTGCATCAGTCGTTGAAAACAAAAACGCTTCTCCGTCCGAACAACAAAACTCTTCGTACCCGGCGTCGCCTGCCTCTCCCGCGATGCTCGAATACACGGATGACAAAACAGGCAAAGTTGAGCGATGTGAATTAAAGGCGGAAGCGACGCTGCTCGGACGCGATGCGGCGTCGGGCGTGCCCGTTGACGCTTCGTCGGCTATCGTCTCCCGTCGTCACGCTGAAATCAGGCGAGTCGAAAACGGCTTTCTCCTTCTTGATCTCGGCAGCTTCAACGGCACGCTTCTCAACGATCAACGCATCACCGCCCCGACGCCACTCTTCGATGAGGATCAAATTCAACTCGGCACGGGCGGCCCCCTCTTGCGCCTTCTCGACCCCGCGCACCCCGCGCCCGCCGGAGCGCAGCGTGCCGGGCAGCGCGTGATGACCGATAGCGGCGCAGGGCAGGTTGCGCCCGTCGCCCCTGTGACTGATCTCGCGGGCGGAGGAGCGAGCGCGCCCGCTTCGTTTCAAAGCACGATGGTTGTGCGTTCGGGAACCGGCGCGCTGGGGCAGAATCAGCGACAGAGCGACGGAGGAAGCGCAAACGCCGCCGCTGCCACACAGCCGCAGCTTCTCATGCAGCGAGTGTTCGACGGACACACCGCGCTCAACGTCGGGCGGGCGCCCGACAACGAGATTCGACTTGACGGATTGCAAATCTCTAACCATCATGCGCGCTTCGCCGTCGCAAATAATTCGATCACAGTCGAGGATCGCGGTTCGACCAACGGCATTTACGTTAACGGCGAGCGCGTCACGGGTCGTCGCGCCATCAGTCCGCAGGACGTTGTGCAGGTCGGCCCCTTTCTGCTTTACGCCGACAACACGCGCGGCGTCACGGTCTACGACACACGCTCGAAAACGCGCATTGACGCGGTTGACATCGAGAAAGTGGTGGCGAACCGTTCGGGCGGCGGGAAGATCAAACTTCTCGACGACGTTGACATCACGATTATGCCGAATGAGTTTGTCGGACTCCTCGGCCCTTCCGGCGCGGGCAAGTCAACTCTGATGGACGCTTTGAACGGGATGCGTCCGGCGTCGTCGGGTCGCGTCTTCATCAACGACCTCGATTTCTACCAGCACCTCGATTCGCTTAAGCAAGGCATCGGCTACGTCCCGCAAGACGACATCATCCACCGCGAACTCACCGTCTACCGCACGCTCTACTACGTCGCGCGCTTGAGACTTTCGCGCGATGCGTCGAAAGCGGAAATAGATCAGATTATCAACGAAGTGATGGACGTGACGGGACTCTCCGAGCGACGTGATGTGCCCGTCGCGCAACTTTCGGGCGGGCAGCGTAAGCGCGTCTCCATCGCCGTCGAACTCATTACAAAACCTTCGGTGATCTTTTTAGACGAGCCGACTTCCGGGCTTGATCCGGCGACGGAAGAAAAGATCATGCGACTCTTCCGGCAGATCGCCGAGTCGGGTCGCACCGTCGTCTTGACGACGCACGCGATGGAGAACGTGCGCCTCTTCGATAAGATCGTTGTGATGATGCGCGGTCGACTCGTTTTCTACGGCACGCCGCAGGAAGCCTTGAAGCACACGGGCGCAGAGAGTTTCAAAGAACTCTACGACAAACTCGAAGCGCCGATTGACAATCAAGTGCGACAACTCGGCGCGCTTGCCCCCGACGCGCCAACCGAACACAAGCGCGCTTACAAAGAGCGGCGCGAACAAATCGCTGAAGCGGTCGCGGATGAATGGCGCAACCGTTTTCGCGCGACGGAAATTTACCGCCGCAACATTGCCGAGCCGTTAAGTAATTTGAAAGGGCAGGGCGGCGAGACGGCGTTGCCGCGAAGACGGGTGAGCGTTGTTGATGCCCTGCGCCAGTGGGCGACGCTCACGCGCCGCTACATGGCCGTGCTCGCGCGCGACCGCTTCAATCTCCTTATTCTTTTCGGGCAAGCCCCTGTCATCGCGTTGATGACTTACCTTGTCGTCGGAACTAACGCCACGCGCGATTTTCCGTTCTTTATGCTCGCGCTCGTCGCCGTCTGGTTCGGAACTTCGGTCGCGTCGCGCGAGATCGTGAAAGAGCGCGCCGTCTATAAACGCGAGCGGATGGTTAACCTTGGCCTTCTGCCTTACGTCGGCTCGAAGCTTTTTGTGCTGGGCTTGATTGCAGGTTTGCAATGCATACTGCTTTTCGCTCCGCTTAAACTGCTGCACTTCGCCGGAATAATGAATCTGCCCGGCTACATCCTCGGCGTTCCGCAACTGATGGTGATGATCTTGACGGCGCTGGTCGGCGTCGCGTTGGGGTTGTTCGTCTCGGCCGTTGTGCGCACGTCGGAAGTGGCGACGAGCCTTGTGCCGCTCATTCTCATTCCGCAGATTCTTTTCTCCGGTCTTGTTGGCGTGCCCACAGGATTATCCAAACTTGCCGGACTCGCCATGCCCGCGACGTGGGCGTTTGACTCGATGAAGCGACTCGCGCCCGTTGACACTCTGCGTGAGGAAGGGTCGGACGAGGGCGGCACGAACGAAGGGCGCGGGCTTTACCGGCAGGTTGAGCGCCGGAACGAAGAGAACATTGCCAACGCTCGACGAAACTTTGAGAACTACCGCCGCACGGCCGAGACGGATCAGCAGAATTACAAAAACCGGATGACCGATTACCAGCAAGGGCGAGCGGCGTCTCCACCGACGATGCCGGAGTTGAAGTCTGCGCCGACCGTGCCCGACGCCGTTAAGGTTGACGAAGATTTAAGCGGCTACGTGGATTTCAAGCACCCTTGGATGCACTGGGCGCTAAATCCAATCGCGCTTTTCTTCATGTTTCTCGGATTGGTCGTCGCCACGATCTCTACCTTACGTTTACAGGACATAAGATGATCAGAAGCAAATGTTCCGCAGTGATCGGGAAACTTTCAGCTTTGCCCGCAACCGCCTGCGTGTAATCGTCATCCAAAAGCTTCGATTTGATATTGGCTGAAAAATAAATTACGTTTCGTCCCTGTAAGGATTAAAAACTTGCGGGCGGTGCAAAGGATAAATCCGAACCACATGCTTACTTTGAATAATATGAATTCGCGGCCGTCATTCCGCGTCGTGCGTGGCGCAACGCTGCTCGTCGCGTTGATTGCAATTGCCATTCTCGGTTCGTCGAGTTGCACGCAACCAACATCGGAAGTCTCAAACGGAAACGCGCCCGCGAATTCTAATAATGCCGCGCCTGCGAATAAACCTTCCGGCGCAACTTCCAACTTGAAAGAATTGCCCGCGAGCGCGATTGACGCGGAATTGAAAACGCTCGACGGGAAGACTTTGCGGCTCGCGGATTACAAGGGCAAGGTCGTGGTGCTTGACTTGTGGGCGACGTGGTGCGGGCCGTGCCGTCAGGAGATTCCGCATCTCGTTGCATTGAGGAACGATTACGCGGCGCGCGGCGTTGAAGTGATCGGGTTAACGATTGAAGACCCAGAGACAACGATTGACGATGTGCGCGATTTCAGCGAAGAATTCAAAATCAACTATCCGGTTGGCTTCGCCGATGAAACTTTCACGCGCTCGGTTGCGCGCGCGGGCGCGCAGGGCGTCAGCATTCCGCAGACTTTAATCCTTACTAAAGACGGGCGCGTGCTCAAGCATTTCGTCGGAATCAATCCGCAGACGATCAACGCGCAATTGCGTCAGGCGGTTGATCAAGCGATCAGCATCTCATAAGAATTCGTCCACCAAACATGACGGGTTGAAACGTGCTTCGCGCTTCAACCCGTCATGTTTAGCTTTGACTTTGCTCGCGCTGTTCTTCGAGTTCGCGCTTGCCCTCTTCCTTTAGTTCGCGTCCTTCGCGCTCCAACTCTTCATCGCCAAGCCCCTGCGCGACGCGCACTTTGGCGCGCCCCTCGATGCGCTTCATCTCGGCTTCTACGCGCCCTTCGACTTGATCAATCGGCGCGGGTTCGGCTTCTTCGTCCTGCGTTCTCACCTTGCTTTTGTCAATTTCCATTGTTCGCCCCTCACAGCAATAGTTTTCTAAAATTACAAAAGAGTTTGCATCGTCTCACTCTTTTCACGCGCCCGTCAAACGCGCGCTTTAATAGGCGACGCGGGCGCGGCACGTCGGCGGAGTGCGTTGTGGCGATTTTGTTAAAATTTACGGTGTAGTATACTTTTTCGCGTTAAGCGTGGTAAATTCACCTTCCCCTGAACGAAGTATGACGCTCGGCGCAGAGCGTTTGGCAGTTCTCCCCTTACGATTCAATGTCGGTAAATCATATTATTCACTGAAGGAGAAACTAGAAGAATGAGGAATTCGTTTCAGCGGGGCACCGCTTGGACGCTCGGCATAGTTTTCATGTTGAGCTTGATGCAGACGTTTGCACCGGCGCAAAGAAACAGAACCACGCCCAACAACAAAGACGTGCGGGAAGCGACGCGCAAGGCGAATGACGCCGCGCGCGTTTTCACACAACTGATGGGCACGCCGGAAAGCGAAATTCCGCGTGACGTCCTTAGCCGTGCGGAAGCAGTCGCCATTTTCCCGGGCGTGTTGCAAGCGGCGTTCGGCATTGGCGGACGCGGCGGCGCGGGAGTCATCAGCCGCCGCACGTCTTCAGGTTGGAGCGCGCCCGCCTTCTTTAAGATCGGCGGAGCGAGCATCGGCGCGCAGATCGGCGCGTCGCGCACCGACTACGTGCTGCTCTTTATGAACACGGGCGCGGTGGACAGTCTCTTGCAAGACAAAGTCGAGTTGGGCGGCGAGGTGGGAATCGTCGCTGGCCCTTACGGACGTCGCACGTCCGCCTCAACCACGCCGTCGCTCGACGCCGGAATTCTTTCCTACTCGCGCAGCAAGGGCGCTTACATCGGCGCGGCCATTAGAGGCGTTGTGCTTAATCAAGACAACGACTTGAACCGGGCGCTTTACGGGGGAAAGACGGCGGGCAACATTCTCGCACCGAACATGGCGATGAGCATGAGGCAGATTCCTGTGACCGTGCGCATCGTCCCGCAAACGCTCACGCGCTATTCGGCGCGTCGCGCCAGCCGATAGTTTAAGCGTCAATGGCCAGGTTGATTGTAAATTTGCCGGACGCCAACTCGTTCGTAAATTAAACGAGCGCGCGAACCAAAGGATAAAGCTTGACGCTCGCGGTTCGCGCGCCCTAATATCTTTGGCGTTCGGTATCAAACTTCTTTAATTCGCGCTGCTTCGCTCGCGGCGCGGGGTGAGGCTTACTTAAGACGTGCAACCGCGAACGCAGCGCCAAAAGGAAATCCTCGACTACATCAAGTGCTTCATCGAGCGGCACGGCTACGATCCGTCCTACGCGCAGATCGCGCGCCACTTCGGACTAAATTCAAAAGCGACGATTGCCAAGCACGTCGGAGCGCTCGAACGACGCGGGTTACTTGCGCGCGAACGCGGCGACGGCTTGTTTAATCTAAACGTGCAAGCGGAGGAAACGACGGCGGCGGAAGAGATTTACGACATCCCGCTGCTCGGTCGTATCGCTGCGGGCGCGCCTGTTGACGCGATTGCGAATACGGACACAATTAGCATCCCGCGCTTTCTCTTGGGGCGAGTCCGCCCGCAAAGTGTTTATGCCTTGCGCGTCGTCGGTGATTCGATGATTGACGAGCACATCTGCGACGGCGACATCGCGCTCATCGAGAACCGCACCGAAGCGCAGAACGGCGAGATCGTCGTCGCCATGCTCGAAGGCGGGCGCGTCACACTCAAACGACTCTTCCGCTTTAATTCCGAGATCGAACTTCGCCCCGCCAATTCGCAACTCGCCCCCTTCCGCGTGCCAGCCAATCAAGTTGCCGTGCAAGGCATCTTTCGCGGTTTGCTGCGACCGGCAACGTAAGCGAAGTAGAAAGGCGGAAGTTAACGCGAAACTTTTAAGCTTCGATCTCAAATTTTCAATTTCAAATCTGAAATACTAAAATTTACGCATCACCGAAAAAGGAGTTTATGTTATGACGGAGAAAGTTGAATCAAACGTGAAGCGAGTCGCTATTCTGATTGAAAACAACGTCGAAGATGTCGAGTTTCAAATTCCATACAAAGCTTTGCCTAAGTTTGGTGCGGAAGTGACCGTGCTCGGTTCGCGCACAAACGAAACTTACACGGGCAAGCAAGGCGTGGTGTCAATCAAAGCCGACGCGACGACTTCCGACGCGCGCGCCGAAGACTTCGACGCCGTGATTATTCCCGGCGGCATGGCTCCCGACGTGATGCGCACGAACATGAAGACCGTGCGTTTTGTGCAAGACGCTATGAAAGCGGGCAAACTCGTCGCCGCCGTCTGCCACGGCCCACAAGTCTTAATTGAGGGCGATCTACTCAAAGGCAAACGCGCGACGGGCTTCCGCGCGATCCGCAAAGACATGCAGAACGCCGGAGCAAATTTCGTTGATGAACCGCTCGTCGAAGACGGCAATCTTTTAACTTCGCGCCGTCCCGGTGACGTTCCTATTTTCACGGCCGCGATCATTCGTCGTTTAGGATTGGCGACGGCCAACACCGATCTGCCTGACGAGAGTAACTTGAACGCCGATTGGTGGAAGTTCGGTGAAGAATACGGCGGATCAACGAAGAGCGAGATCACGGATGCGCTCAATACCTCGATTCGCGGCGAGCGTTACGCCCTCTCGGCCTTTCAACATTACGTGGAGAAGGCGACCGACGCCAATTTGAAATCCACTTTCCAAGAGATCGCGCAGACGAAGCAGAGGCACATCGCGCGGCTCGAAGGGCGACTCGTCGAACTTGGCGAGCAGCAATCCTTTCAGGCGGCGGGCAGCGGCGCGTGGGCGACTTTGAAAAGTTGGGTGCAATCGTCCAACGACGTTTCCCTGCTGCAACGCGCTTTGGGCGATCTGCAAACGGGCGTCGTTGACACTTATAATCTGCGCAATAAGCTGACCGACCCGACCACCGTGCAAATCTTCGACGACATGGAAGTTGACCTTGCGAATCACGAGCAACGCATCGCCGACTTTCTGCACGCGCACACCGGCCGCGACAAATCCACACCGGCCAGCCCGACAACCGGCGCCGCCGTCACATCGGCTTAAAGTAGTAGGGGCAGCGACAAGTCCGCTGCCCGCTTAGTTCTTAGTCGTTAAGCGATTCGAGTGTTTGATTGCGAAGTGTCCGCGTGCGGCCGTCACCTCACGGCCGCCGGACACTGCGCGCTGTCGCCCCCGATCTTAAAAACACGACCGTCAAAGCTTCACGCGGATGTCAACTTTCACATCAATCGAAGCGCTCATTTTACAACAGCAGGCTAACGGCAAAGCTTTCGAGTATGCTTGCGCCGCCGCCCTCAAAAACAGACTTTCAGCAAGGCGATTCAACGCCGCCCATCTCGAAACAGACGCCTTCCGCACCGCAGCCCGCCGCTTCAGCGAACTATCAATCTCAAACCAAAATCTCTTCCGCCGCGCCGCCGGAGCGGGCGTCCGGGTGCTCGAAAATCTTGAACCCAATCTGCGAACGTCAGCCCACGTCAGCGACCGCTACGTGGTGAAAATACAGGCGGACGTCGAGGGCGAATCGGGCGACGTGCGCGACGTGCTAGTGAACAAAGAATCAGGTTGGCAGATCGGGTTTTCGATCAAGCATAACAACGACGCGACGAAACACTCGCGCCTTTCAGGAACGATTGATTTCGGCAAAGTTTGGCTTGATCGGAACTGCGACGCGGAATACTTCAGAGCCGTCAACGTCGCGTTTGACGAACTCGAAGCGTTCGCCCGCATCGGCGCGCACTGGGATTCGCTCGGCATCTCGACAGAAGAGAAGGCGAAACAATTTTACCGCCCCGTGCTCGAAGCTTTCCTCGCCCAACTCGAACGCTTCATTACGCGCGACGCGGGAGTTCCCGCAAAGCTCTTCAGATATTTGATTGGCAAAAAGGATTTCTACAAAGTGATGGCGGCAACGTCTGAGGAGACGACCACCGTTGAAGTTTACTCCTTCGACGGAACGCTGGGGCAAGCAGCAGCGCCGGGCGATCTTCAACCGACGCGAAACATTCCGCGTCTAAATGTTCCGACGAAGATTACCGCCAAAGACCTCAAGGCAAGTTCCGACAACACGATCATCATTCGCTTCGACGAGGGCTGGGCAGTCTCATTGCGCCTTCACAACGCTTCATCGCGCATCGAGCCGAGCCTAAAACTCGACGTGCGCCTCACCGCCGCGCCCGCTACGCTCCTTAAGATCGTGGAGCGTTGGTCCGCTTGATCGAAAGGAATAGGCAAGCAATCAGTAGACGCCAAAAAGCGATTGCCGTATAACCTTTAAATTAGCTATACGGCAATTGGAATTTCTGGAGCCACCTAAGAGACTTGAACTCTTGACCCCCTAATTACGAATCAGGTGCTCTACCAACTGAGCTAAGGTGGCTTTGGGAAAACAAGAATATACGGAGTCGTTGCGCGGGCTGTCAAGCGACGACCATTGCTGGAAGGGAGATGAAGATGCCTAAAGACCCAACACGCAATATCAATCAATACAAGATAGGCGGCGGACAACTCAACGAATTCGATTTCCAACACAACCAAACGCAGATCGCGCAAGAAGAGCACGAGCGTTTCGAGCGGCGACAGGAGCAGGAGGAAACGCGAGAGGGCGGCGAGATACCCCCCGGCGCGCCTTTGTCGCCGCAGCAAATGGAAGCTGCGCGCATCCGGGAGTTGATTGAAACCGTCCGCGAAAAGGTGGCGCGCAAGAAAGCGAAAGAAGCGAAACGCAACGCGCCCGCCGCCACCAGCACGACGCGCAAAACGAGCGCGAGAGCCGGAACGTCAGGCGCAAAGAAAGCCGCTACCCGCCGGACGGCTGCTAAGAAAACGGCAACCAAAAAATCGGCGAGCGCAGCAACCGGCGACGCAAAGAAAACAACACGGAAACTTGCGACGAAGAAGAGTGCCGCAAAGAAAACAGCAACCAAGAAATCCACGACGAAGAGAAGCGGTGCGAAGAAAGCGGCAAGCAAGATTGTGACGCGGCGCGGCGCGGCAACGAAGCGCAGCGCAGCCAAGCGCAGCGTTAAGGCAACGGCCGGAAAGACGACGAAGAAAGGCGCGAAGAAAAGTTCGCCGTCGAAATCAGTCGTCAGAAAGTCTGTGCGTAAAGGTGGCCGGGTCGCAGGCGCGCGCAAGTCGTCAAGGAAGTAACAAAGATCAGTTTATCAAGGAGCGCAACACTTTATGTCACGAGAGCGAAACGACGATACGACGGGCGGCAGCGGCGCGGCGGCGGAAGATCAAACGAGAAACAATGAGGAGAACGAACTCGAAGCCGAAGAGGAATCAGCCGCCGCGATGGACTCGGATGTGCCGCAACCGCCCGACGCCTCAAAGACGACCGAAGGACAACCGAGCTGAAATAAAGTCAGAAGTAGGAACGCGGAACGATGAAGAAAAATTGAAACAATGAATCAAATTTCTTATTGAATTAATCTCTTTCACTTCCGCGTTCATCATTCCTACTTCTGACTTTGCTTCACGCTGCTGCCGGACGCGCTTTAAGTAGTAGCTGGCGAACGAGGGCGTTGAATTTTTCGGGATGCTCTTCGTGCGGCCAGAGGCGCGCGCGGTCGAAGATTTCGAGTTTGGCGCGCGAATTGAGAATTTGAAATTGGGTTGCTGTTATCACTGGATTGGTGCGGTCTTGCCGCCCCCAGACGAGCGTGACGGGCTGCGTGAGGCGTGCGAAGGCTTCGCGTGCGTCGGCGTTTAGATAGCCAGAGAGGAAAGCGGCGACGGCGTGTTGCGCGCCCGGTTGGTGGCTCATCCCGTAGATTTGCGCGATGAGTTCGTGGGTCGCCAGACGCTTGTCGTAGAAGAGCTGTTTGCGCGCGTAATCGCGGATGCTGCGCTCGCTCGCCATCGCGTTGTAGAAGGACGTGCCGAGCACGGGCGAATGAAGTAAGCCGTAGAAGGCCGCGCCCGTCATGCCGGAACTCATGCGCGCATTGCCTGCGCTGGTGGGCGAGACGAGCAACAGGTTATTCACAAGTTCGCGGCGCTCATCGGCGACGCGCGTAGCGAAGGCGGCTCCGAGATTGTTGCCTACGACGCAGGCGGGGCGCGCGATCACGCCTTCGATAAAGTCGGCGATCAACTCCACGTAGAGATCGGCCGAGTAAGGAGCGGCAGCGGGCTTATCCGACAGCCCGAAGCCGAGCAGGTCGAGCGCATAGACGGGATGATCTTCTCCTAAGTCCGCGAAGTTGCGCCGCCACATGAAGCTCGACGCTCCGGCATCAACCGAGTGGACGAAGAGGACGGGCGTGCCCGCCGCAGACGAATTCGCGCTTCGATAAAACACGTCGCCGTGCTTCGATTGGAAAACGCCTTTTTCGCCTTCCGATGTACTTTCGTCCGATTCGACGTGGGTGCGACGCGCAATCGCCGCGTTAACCGCCGCCAGCGTCGCCACACCTGCGCCGCCTGCGATCATCGTTTTCCAAATTTTACCGGCCGCGCTCATCCGTAAATCTTTCGTGAATCAAATAAGTCTGCCCGAATCGTTCGGGCGATGAGAACACTAGATTTCATACTATATCATGCTCTTCTGTTTTCAAGTTGTGCGGAGAGATTAACGGCGCTTAGTTGGTGCAAGTGAATATGTCTGATGAACTGACGAAGTTGACGGCCGCCGAACTCGCGCAACTGATCGGTGCGCGCAAGGTTTCGCCGGTTGAGGTGATGGAGGCGCATCTGAGTCGCGCCGGAGAATTGAACCCGCGTCTTAATGCCATCGTCACCTTCGCGCCTGATGCGCTTGAGCGCGCCCGCGAAGCAGAGCAACTTGTGATGCGGGGTGAAGCAAGCGGCGCGTTGCACGGCGTTCCTGTGACGGTCAAAGACACGATTGAAACCGCAGGCTTGCGGACGACAAGCGGCTCGCTTCTGCGCGCAAACTACATTCCGCCGCGCGATGCATCGAGCGTGCGGCGTCTGAAACGGGCGGGAGCAATCGTCTTCGGTAAAACGAACGTCTCCGAGATGGCGTTAACTTATGAATCGGACAATCTTGTTTTCGGTCGGACAAATAATCCGCACGATCTCTCACGCACGCCGGGCGGATCAAGCGGCGGCGAAGCGGCGGCC
>JACCYN010000132.1 GCA_013696465.1 Pyrinomonadaceae bacterium | reverse complement strand
CCTTGCAAAGCAGCAACGCGGGAAGAAACACCGCCATTTGTACCCCGTATTTTTGCGAGCGATGAAACATCGAAAGCGGGCCGTCAAGCCGCACTTCATACCCGGCGGCGGGCGATCCCTTGATGCTGTGAATCAAACGATACGCTTTGATTAAACTGAACAACTCGCGGTAGGCAATCGTGTTCTGCGGCTCAACCCACAGGTGCATCTCCACGCAACGATAAAGCAAGGCTTGTGCCTGCGCGACGTTGTAAAGATCGAGCAACTCGCCGCCAGTGATGGGTTCAAACTGCGCAAGTTTTTGATTCTCCGGTAAGTCAGCGTAAAGATTTGCAAGTATGATTTCAGGCGGATGACCCACATCGCGCGCAACTTCCGTGACGGCTTGCGCGCGCCTGTTCTCGTCCCCCTCATTCGCCGTCACCGGATGAAAGAGGCGCGCCTTGAGAAACAGCAGGCGGCGAATCTCAATTGGGTCAACGGGACTTGCGACTTCAAACTCGCACCGATCCATGAGCAGCTTGATCAGCCCGCGCAGAATTTTGTAATCAATTCCGACTCCGACATACGCCGACAACTCTTCTTCCAACTCGCCGCGCGTCTGCCCCGCGTGCCGCTCGAAAAGTTTGATCAGCTCGGAAGCGTCGCGCAGATAGTCCGGGTCTTCCGTGTCAATCGAGCGCGGCCCTGTGCGCCCGCCGCGCTGCCAACTGAGCGCCAGATCACTTGTCAACATCTCTTAACCTGTACTGCTCCCATTCCTCTGCCGCTTCCACGTCATACTTGGCTTCACGAAATTGATTCGCGTCCGTTCGTCGCTGGCTGATGTATTCTTCCGTCGTGTCAGTGGCGATCACTTCGTAGAGGATCGCTTCCTTGCCGGGCTGTTTACGAAGTATGCGTCCCAAGCGTTGAATGTGTTCGCGCGTCGAGCCGGAGCCGGAGAGCACGATGGCGACGGAAGCGGCGGGGATGTTGACGCCTTCGTTCAAAACTTTTGAAGTGGCGAGCGCAAGCACATCTCCTTTATTGAACGCTTCGAGCCACTCGCGCCGCTCTTTGATCGTCGTGTGATGCGTGATCGCTGGAATGAAGAACTGCTCCGAGATGCGATAAACCATGTCGTTTTCGGCGGTGAAAATCAGCGTGCGCTCATTCTTGTGACGCTGCAACAGATCGTTCAGCACGCGCAGTTTCGCGGCCGTCCCCAACGCGATGCGCTTCGATTCGCGGTAGGCTTGCATCGCGCGCCGCCCCGCTTCGCTGCGCGCGCTTGCGGCGACAAACATCTGCCACCCGTAGATGCTTGAGAGTTCGATGCGACTCTCTCTCAAAAATCCCCGGAAGACGCTTCTTTCCCGCTCGTAAATTTTTCGCTCTTCCGCACTGAGCTTGACGTTGATGCGCGCGAGTTGGTAATCGGCGAGGTATTCGCCCGCGAGTTCGTGCGCCTCGCGCCGGTAGACAAGGGGGCCGATCAATTTTTCGAGTTGATAATCTGCGCCGTCGGCACGCTCCGGCGTCGCCGTCAGTCCAAGCCGGAAGGGTGCGATTGACATTTCGGCGGCGTAGCGGTAGACGCTGCTTGGAAGATGATGACACTCATCGAAGATGATGAGTCCGAAGCTGTTGCCCAAGCGTTCCATAAAGCGAAACGCCGATGCGTAGGTCGTGACCGTGAGCGCGCCCACCTCGAAGTAGCCGCCGCCGATCAAGCCGACTTCCGCCTCGAAGCACGAGAGCAGCAGGTCATACCACTGATTCATCAAATCAATCGTGGGCACGACGACGAGCGTCGAACGCTTGCACAACTCAATCGCCATCTGCGCGACGAGACTCTTGCCTGCGCCCGTCGGCAAGACGACGACACCGCAACGCTCCGCACGCCGCCATTCGGTGATCGCCTCCTGCTGGTAAGGTCGCGGCTCGACGGAGAGTTTCGACGTGAAGTCAAACTTGTGATAAACGCGCGCGCGATCTTCGTAAGGAATCTGCCGCCGGATCAATTCTTTGATCACATGACGATAAGCGTGAGCCGGTGCGCGCCAGCGCAAGACTCTTTCATCCCACTTGAAACTCGCGGGGGCGCGGTAAGAATCGTCCGTCTGATCGAGCACCAAAGTTCCCGCATCGAATCGCAATACAACCTGCGTCGAATCCATCTTGGGAGCTATTCTAGCAACGCCGGACGTTCATCGCCACACGAGCGAGCACAAGACGTGCCGCCGCGCCACCGCGCTGCACTCACGACGAAAGCTTCAACCGTTCGCGCGCCTGCGCCGCTCGCTTATACGCGGTGATGAGCGGGTGGCTGTTGCCTGATAAGGCTGAGAGTTCCGGCTGAAACAGGGTGGCGATAAAGAACGGGTGTCCGTCAAGTTCGACGACGCGAACTCCGCCGTCCGCATCAACCCCCGTGACGCGCAACGCGCCGTCGTCGAGTAGCGTGTGGTACTGCGGGTTGAAGCCATAACTGCAATGATATTCTTCACTCGTTTCGCCCGCGCCGTAGATCGATCTCGCCCGCGAATTCTCCAGCAATTCGATCTTGCCCTTCGCCCCAACGAGAGAACATGAGAGCGGCGCAATCAGCGGCATCAGCGCTTTCGGATTTGATTCGGCGTGATCCGCCTCCGTCATTCCGCGCACGTTTCGCGCATACTCGATGAGCGCGTGTTGAAAGCCGCCGCATGTGCCGAGAAACGGGACGCCGTGCTCGCGTGCGAAACGAATGGCGCGCAACGCGCCGCCCATGCTCGCGTAAGGACTTGCGGGAACACACCAGAGCGCATCGAAAGCGGCAAACCGCGAATCGCTATTTTCATCGAGCGTCTCGGTGGCGAGCCATTCCACCTCAACTTTAAGGTCGGCGGGAGGGGCTAATGCGAGCGCCTGCGGGATGCTTGCGTGCGCTCTGACCTGCGGCGAATAGTCGCCGATCAATCCGAAACGGAGCGAGGAGGATTGTTTATCATGGTTCATATATTAATCTCGAAAACTCCTTTCCCCACGAAGGTTGTCGTCCTTGTCCGAGTCAGGAAGTTTGACGGATCGGCGAGCCGGTGTCAGTCTGCGGCTTGATAATCTTGATCAACGATTTTCGGTCGCTTTCTAAAAGCGGTGAGGCAGACGCTTGCAAGAATCAACGCGCCGCCGAAATACGTCTGCGGCAGAAACTTTTCGTCAAGCGCAATCGCGCCGACGAACACGGCCACGAGCGGCGTCACAAGCGCAATCGTCATCGCTTTCGTTGATTCGACACGCTGCAAAAGCCAGTAGTACAACCAGAAAGCCGCGATGGTGCCGACAACCGCCAAGTAAAGGACGGCGAAAACTGCGCTCGTTGTCCACTGAAAATTTAGCGGACTTCCCTCTTTGAAGAACCCGACTAACATGATCGGAAGAAGTCCGCACACCATCTGCCCGAAAAGTAGAGTCGCCGGATGCAGCGATGCGCCGAACGACTTCGTTAAGACGCTCGCCTCCGCCGCCGCGAACGCGCCCGCGACTATCGCCACGCAACCGGCAAACGCCATTAGATCGTTGACGTGCAGTTGTTCAACGAAGATCGTCGCCACGCCGATCACGCCTAAGATGATCGCGACGATCTTCTGCCAAGTTATCCGCTCTTGCGGCAGATGAACCCATGCCATCAACAATCCGAAGGCGGGGATGGTCGCTTGCAATACGGCCGCCAAACCCGAAGAGATATATTGCTCGCTCCAAAACACCATACTGTAATTGAAGCTGAACTGTAAGAATCCGGTTACGGCGAGCAGCGTCCAATCGCGTTTTGTTTTCGGCAGAGGAATTTTTTGCAGCCAAATGACGGCCAGCAAAATCAAACACGCGCTGACGAAACGCGCTCCGGCAAAACTTATCGGCGGCAAATCTCTGAGACCGACTTTGATGAAAAACCAAGTCGTTCCCCAGATCACACAGAGCAGCAGCCAGACGATAATGTTCATAAGTGTGACGGGGCGTTCATGTTCAGCAAAAGCGGCTGCTAACTCTTTGCCTGTAACCCTTAAAATTCAAAATCGGCGTTTGTCAATTCTTCGCTACCCTAAAGCTTGATCTAAATCTTCAATCAAATCTTCAACGTGCTCCAGCCCGACGGATAACCGAAGCAGATTCTGCGGCGTCGTTGAATCTTTGCCTTCGATTGACGCGCGGTGTTCGATGCTGCTTTCCACGCCGCCCAAGCTCGTCGCGCGAACAATGAGTTTAACTTTTGCCGCAACCTCCATCGCCTCGCGGCTGCCGCCTTCGACTTCAAACGAGAGCATCCCGCCGAAGCCTTGCATTTGACGCGCGGCAAGCTCGTAAGTTGAGTTGGTTCGCAATCCGGGGTAATGAACAACTCTTACTCTCTTATGCCCGCTTAGAAACTCGGCGATCCGTCCTGCGTTCTCCGATTGCGCACGGACGCGGAGAGGCAACGTCGGGATGCTCCGCAGCACGAGCCAGCAGTCAAAAGGCGATGGCACAGCGCCTCCCGCCGTCTGAAAGTCGCGGACGCGGTTCACAATTTCATCTTCCGCTTTGGCGATGACGCACCCGCCAAGCGCATCGCTATGACCGCCGAGATACTTTGTCGTCGAGTGCATCACGAGGTCTGCTCCGAATTCGAGCGGACGCTGTAAGACGGGAGTCGCCCATGTGTTATCGCACGCGAGAAGCGCACCGGCTTTGTGTGCGATCTCCGCCGCCCGCCCGATGTCACTGATTTTAAGGCGCGGGTTGGAAGGCGTCTCTACCCAGAGCAACTTCGTGTTTGATCTGACGGCCTGCTCGACCGCATCCGCGTCGGTCATGTCAACGAACGACGTTTCCAGCCCCCAGCGACCCAGCAAGCTTTGCAGAATATGTTTCGTGCCGTAGTAAATGTCTGCGGGCGCGATGACGTGAGCGCCGGGCGACAACGCTTGAAAGACCGCGTAGGTGGCCGCCGAACCGGAAGCAAACACGGCGGCAGACGCGCCGCCTTCGAGCTTCGCGCACGCCGCCTCCAGAGCCGCCCGGTTCGGGTTATTGCTGCGTGTATAAATGTATCCACGCGGGTAGCTTCCGTCCGGCGCGCGCTCGAAAGTTGTGGACAGATTAATCGGTGGTGCAACCGCTCCCGAAGCCGCATCAATCTCACGCCCAGCGCGGACGGCTAACGTCTCAACTTTCATCGTCGCTGTTTTCTTCATAAAGTCTCTTCGGCGGCAGCCTCAATCACTTGCACCTACTCCCACGGGCATTCTAAGGCAGATGCCAACAAGAGAAGAACGATAAATTAAGAGCATGAACAGCATCACCCCCACAGCAGCAGGCAATAATTCCAACGCGGCATCGTCTCCGGCGCAACACCTCATGCGCTACGACGAGACGCTATCTGACATCGCCATGCGCTACAACACGAACGCCTCCGAGTATCGCCGCCGCCAAGATTCCGGCGCAAAGCATGAAGGAAGGGACGTTCATCGGCGCGCGCCTTGACGACTAGAGCGGTTCTCGATTGAACGTAAGGCATATCGTGATGATGTATGGTCAGGGACAAGCCTGCCCCTAACAATTTTGTTTGTTTTGGTAAATCAATTTGAAAACCGTTCTAGATTGTCTTCAGTCGCCGTTAAGCGATTATGAAGCCCGCATCATGAACGGCTCTGCGCTCCCTCTTGCGCCGCCTCGCCTTCCTGTTTTTCGTTTGTCGGCGGCTCGCCCAGCACAACGCGGACTTGGTGACGCACGCGGTCGTCTTGGAGCGGGATACCTGCGCCCGCCGCGTGCGGCTCGCCATCAATCTCAATGCTCGCTACGCCGCAACACACGCCGTAAGGATTTTCGACTTTGATTTCGTAGCGCGAAGAACCGTAGCGGTAATTGATTTCATATTCGCGCCAGCCGCGCGGGATGCAGGGTTCGAGATGCAGCGTCGCGCCGCGCAAAGTGAAGCCAAGCATGTATTCAAGACCCGCGCGGTACATCCACCCCGCCGAACCCGTATACCACGTCCAGCCGCCGCGCCCAGTGTGCGGCGGCACGGCGTAAACGTCGCCCGCCGCCGAGTATGGTTCGACTTTGTATTTATGTAATCCGGCGCGCGTTGAGGCGTGGTTGACGGGGTTAAGCAACGCGAAGAGTTCGCCCGCGCGGTCGCCGTCGCCAAGGACGGCGTAGGCGATGAGCGTCCAGATGGCGCCGTGCGTGTATTGCCCGCCGTTTTCGCGCACGCCCGGAACGTAGCCTTTGATGTAGCCGGGATCAAGTTGGCTGCGGTCGAACGGCGGAGTGAAAAGAATAACCAACCCGTCGCCGCGCCGGATTAGATACTCTTCGACGGAAGCCATCGCGCGGGCGGCGCGGTGCGGATCGGCGCCGCCGGAGATCACGCCCCAGCTTTGCGCGATGGAATCAATGCGGCATTCTTCGTTGTGAATTGATCCGAGCGGCGTGCCGTCGTCGAAATACGCGCGGGCGTACCAATCGCCGTCCCACGCTTCCGTGTCGAGCGCGATCTTAAGCTGCTCCAGATGTGCGCGATACTTGGCGGCGCGACTGCCTTCGCCGCGCCTTTCGCAGAAGGGCGCGAACCAGCGAAGCGTGTTGTAGAGAAACCAGCCGACCCAGACGCTTTCGCCTTTGCCTTCATGCCCGACGCGGTTCATGCCGTCGTTCCAATCGCCCGAACCCATCAGCGGCAAGCCGTGCGCGCCGACGGCAAGGCTGCGGTCGAGCGTGCGCGCGCAATGCTCGTACACGCTCGCCTCCTCTTTCGACGTGACGGGCTGCGTGTAGGATTCATCTTGTCCCGTCTCAAGCGGCGGCGCTTCGATGAACGGAACAATTTCATCGAGCACGGAATCGTCGCCCGTCTTAGCGACATAAAAACTCGTGACGTAGGGCAGCCACAAAAGGTCGTCGGAGAAGCGCGTGCGCACGCCTCTGCCGGTCGGCGGATGCCACCAGTGCTGCACGTCGCCTTCGGGGAATTGATGCGCGCAGGCTTTTAGGATTTGCGCGCGCGTGATGTCGGGACGCGCATAGACGAGCGCCATCACGTCTTGCAGTTGGTCGCGGAAGCCGTAAGCTCCGCCCGATTGATAAAACGCCGAGCGCGCCCAGACGCGGCACGCCAAGGTTTGGTACGGCAGCCAGCGATTGAGAATCGCATCCATCGCAGCGTCGGGCGTGCGAACTTCAATCGTCTCAAGCATCTCATCCCAGCGCGCCAGCACGTGCTCGAAAGCTTCGTCGGTAGCGCGCGGGCGGGCGAAGCGGGCGACCGTTGCGCGCGCCTCTTCCGCGCTCTCGCTCTGCCCAAGCAGAAAAACGATTTCGCGCGATTCGTGCGGCGCAAGCTCAAGAGTTGTCTGCAGCGCGGCGCACGGGTCGAGTCCCGCCCCCGCGCGACTTGCCAGACGCGCGCGGCGCAGAGCGGCAGGACGCGCCGGACTTCCGTTGCGCCCCAAGAACTCTTTGCGGTCGCAGGTCGCGCTCGTCACACACGCGTTCATTGCCGCGAAAGCGACGCGCTGGCCGAACTCGTTGTTGTAAGGGTTGCGCGCGAAGATCGTGTTGGCTTGTGTGTCAATCTCCGTGATGATGTAAGGCGCGGACGCGCCCCGCTCGAAGCCGAGCACGAATTCGTGGTAGCTCGTGACGGAAATCCGGCGCGCGCGTCCGCTACGGTTACGCAGACGCAGCACGGAGATTTTCACGGGCGCGTCCACGGGCACGAACAGCAACAACTCCTGCGCGATGCCGTGGCTCGTATGCTCGAAGACGGTGTAGCCTTGCCCGTGCCGGACGACGTAAGGTTCGGCTTCGCGGACGGGGAGCGGCGTCGGCGTCCAGACGGTGCCGCTCTCCTCGTCGCGCAGGTAGATGATCTCTCCGGGCGAATCGCTCACTGCGTCGTTCGACCATGGCGTGAGGCGATTCTCGCGGCTGTTGACAGACCACGTATAGCCGCCGCCCGTCTCCGTCACGAGAAAGCCGAAATCATGTTCGTTGGCGACCACGTTCGTCCACGGCGCGGGCGTCCACTGCCCTTCGCCCAAGATCGTCACGTACTCGCGCGCGCCCTCGCTGAAGCCGCCCAAGCCGTTGAAGAACGCGAGTTCAGGCTGCGCGATGGTCGGCTCCGGGTAGTTGCGCGATGGCGCGCGCGGAACGAAAGCGGGCGGCAACGCTTCCTCGACGGGGCGGCGCACGAGTTGTTCTTCGAGCGAACCGCGCTCGGCGACGACGACAACGCGCGCGACCGTGTGCAGCAGGATGCGGTCGGCTTCCGCGATGTGGTCTGAGCGGCGCAAGAATATTCCGCCCGGTTTGTCTTGCAGGGCTTGCGAACCGCTCGTGCGAATCAAAGTTTGCAGCTCGTTCTGCAGCTCTTCGGCGTAGGTCGGCGGATGATCGTTCAAGATCATAAAATCGAACGACAAGCCCTTCATGCGCAAATATTCGTGCGCGCGCAGGAGTTGCCGCACCGTGTCGAGATACTCGGCGCGGTTGATGCGCGTAAGTACGAGCGGCAGATCGCCGCCGATGCCATAAGCCCAGAGCGCGCTCTGCGCCCGCGTGTTCAGCATCAACACTTCGGGGCGCGGGCGCAAACTTGGATCGGTGTGGAGGACCCGCGCGGCGAGGCGTTGAAAGAGGTGCGCTTCTTCCGCCGTGATGTTGAGGTGGCGCATCTCGACTTGCGAGCGCGTCCACGCCAGACGCTCTTCGCGCTCGAAGGTGACCCGGTCATGATATGTGTCGGCAAGCCTGAGCGCCTCTTCGCGCGTGCGCGCCAGCGCAATCGCAAACGTGACCTGCGCCGTCTCACCCGGCCCAATCCGCACGCGCCGCCGCAGACTGAAGACAGGATCGAGCACCGCGCCCGTGGTGTTCGAGAGCGGACGGTCTTCCGTTACCGCGACTGGATTCGCCGGAGTGCGACCGCGACCGAGAAAACGGCTGCGGTCGGTTTCATATTGCGTCGCGCCGAGAGTTTCGCTTTCGGTCGTCACGACGTGGACGCCCCACACGGGTTCGTCCGTGTTCGAGCGCGGGCGGCGGCGCGCGAGGAGCGCATTCTCCGCCGGGGCGAATTCGGTTTCGATGAAGAGGTTGCTAAACGCCGGATGCGCCACGTCCGCCGCGTGCGGCGCGAGCACGATCTCCGCGTAAGATGTCACTTCGATTTCGCGCGGGCGCGCCGATTGATTCGTGAGCGAGACGCGGCGCACTTCGGCGTTGTCTTCCGAGGAGACGATGATCTCGGTGCGCGTCAGAATCCCGGCGTCGCTGCGCGCGATCTCGACTTTGTATTCGGAGAAAGTGACCTCGTAGGAGCGCGGGCGGCGCGCGGTCGGCTGGTAACCGGCAGACCAGAACACGCCGCTGCTGACATCGCGCAGGTAGCAGAACGCGCCGTGATGATCGCGCGTCACGTCTTCGCGCCACCGCGTCATGGCCAGCCCGGCACAGCGCGAATAGCCTGCGCCGGAAGTCGAAACCATCACGGAGTAAGTTCCGTTCGAGAGAATCTGCGTGCGCGGCGTCGGCAGGTCGGGCGTGTCGAAGGTGCGCGCGGCAAGTCCGGTGAGCGTGCGCACGACGCGCCCCGACAAAACTTCTTCGGCGCGCGGGTGCACCGCCGTGCCGCCGCGTGGGATGCGTTCCTGCAACAAAAGCTCGGTCGCCTGCACGAGCGGTTCAAGGTGAAAACGTCGCTGCATGATTGCATCGTTAATCACGTTGTCGAGCGCGACGAGGCTCATGCCTTGATGGTGCGCCATGTAAGCGCGAATGACGGCGCGCTTCTGATTCTGCGGCAGGCGTTCCGGCGTGTAGTCAATCGCTTCGTAGAAGCCGTAAGCTGAGAGAGCGCCTTCGCGCGCGAGGCGGCGCATGTTCTCAAGCGCGCGGCGCGGCGCGATCATCGCCGCGAGCATCGTCGCGTAAGGCGCGACCACCAAATCCTCGCTCAAGCCGCGCTTCAAGCCGAGACCGGGCACGCCGAACGGCGCGTACTGATAATTAAGCTGCAAATCACGCGCGTTGTACGCCGACTCCGAGACGCCCCACGGAACATTGTGCGCATTGCCATACTCGATCTGCCGCTTGACGATTGCTTCGTTCGTTTGATCGAGCAGCGTTTCGTCGTAGCCGCGCATGACCAGAAGCGGCATCAGATACTCGAACATCGTCGCCGTCCAAGAGATGAGCGCACGGCTGCCGTCGGTCGGCGTCAGTTGCCTTCCAAGACGAAACCAATGCTCTTGCGGCGCGTCGCCTTTGGCGATGGCCGCGAAGCTCGCTAGCCGCGCTTCGGAAGCCAACAAGTCGTAGTAAGAATCGTCGGCACGCCCTGTCGTGGCGTTGTAGCCGATGTGAAAGACTTTGCGTTCTTCGTCAAGCAGAAACGTGAAATCCATTTCGTCAAAGACGGCTTCGCACTCGCGCGCCAAGCGATGCAGCCGCGCGTTTAACTTTTCAGCCGCGCGCGCCGCGAGTTCGACTTCGGTGATTGTTGCGAGGTCGTGGGCGGGCGCGGCGGCAAGCGTCTGCAAATCGCGCTCGCACTCTTTCGTTTGACGTAGAAGCGCCTCCACCCAGAAGCGCGCTTCGGCGAACTCCTCCGCGCCGTGTTCATGCGCGAGCGCGAGGATGATGTCTTCGATTGTGGACGCGCGACGGCCAAGCGACGCGAACAGCGCCGCCCATTCGCGCGGCGTCTCCGGCAGCGCGAGGACGAGTTTGACACACGCCGCGATTTCATTTCGCAGTTGCTTGTTGGTGATGACATCCGTGCGCCCGCGCGCGCCGCCCGTGTGCGCTGCCGCCTCATTGAGCAACTGAAGCGTGTCGTTCAACCCGGCGCGCGTGCGCTCGTCGAACAACGGGCAATCAATCATCTCAAGGCACGCTTGCTTAAGCGTGAGCAAATGCCCGGCGAGGTTGCCGCTATCAACCGTTGAAATGTACTGCGGCTGGAGCGGCTCGCATGTGCGCGTGTCGTACCAATTGAAGCAGTGCCCGCGCAGTTTGGGCAAGCGTTTGAGCGTCGTGAAAGTGAGTTCGAGGCGTTCGACGCATTCGAGCGCGCCCGTGTAACCGAAGTCGCGCGCGGCGATGGTCGAAAGCAAAAGCAAGCCGATGTTCGTCGGCGAAGTGCGATGCGCGACGACGGGCTTCGGGTCTTCCTGAAAATTATCGGGCGGCAGCCAATTGTCTTCCGCACCAACGAAAACTTCAAAATACCGCCATGTGCGGCGCGTGATAAGGCGCAACTCCTGCGCCTCAATTGCCGTCAACCGTTCGGTTCGCCCCCCCGCGCGACGGCGGCTGACGCGGTGCATCACGACGGGCGTGAGCGCCCACGCAACGAGAAACGGCGCGGCGACGACGAGCGCACGGGGGCGCGCAAAGAGAACGAGCAGGGCGACAGAGAGAGCGATGACCTGCGACGGCCAGATGAAGCGCAGCATCGCCGTTAAAGTCTGCGCGCTTCCCCGCTCCGCCTGCGCCGCCGTCACCCATTCGAGCAGGCGGCGGCGCGAGATAAGCAGACGGTAGAGCGTGCGCGCGATGGCGTCAGTTTTCAAATACGCTTGGTGTGCGAGGCAGACGAGCGCGAGCAGGAGTTGCACGGTGTTGGTGCGCGCGTCCGCCCACACGCCCCAGAAGTGGCTCGCCCATGTCGCGCCGCGCAGATGCGTCAATAGATTCGTCGTCAAGTGCGCGTAGATTGGAAACGCGAGCGCGCCGACGAGCAAGAGCGTCCACCAGAGGGGCGAACCCGGCACGAACGTCCAAACGGATGCGAGCCACAGCAGCACGCCCGGCGCGACGAGGCTGCGCCGCAGGTTGTCGAAGATTTTCCAGCGCGAGATGAGCGGGAGAAGATTGGGCAGCGTGCGCCCGTCCGCGCCCGGCACGCGCGGGAAAAGCCAGCGCGCGATCTGCCAATCGCCGCGCACCCAACGGTGCTGCCGCTTGGTGTAAGCGTCGTAACGCGACGGGAAATCGTCGAGCAGTTCGATGTCCGTGACGAGCGCGCAGCGCGCGTAGAGACCTTCAAAGAGATCGTGGCTGAGGATGGAGTTTTCGGGAACGCGCCCAGCGAGCGAGCGCTCGAAGGCGTCAACCTCGTATAATCCTTTGCCCGTGAAGATGCCTTCGCTGAACAAATCTTGGTAAACGTCCGAGGCGGCGGTCGTGTACGGATCAATGCCGACGCTGCCCGTGAAAAGGCGCGCGAAGATCGAACGCGACGCACTCGCCAAAGTCATGCTGACGCGCGGCTGAAGAACGCCATAGCCGCGCACGACGCGCCCCGCACGCTCGTCGTAGCGCGGGCGGTTGAGCGGGTGCAACGCCGTGCCGACGAGACGGCGCGCCGCATCGCGCGGCAGTTGCGTGTCCGAATCGAGCGTGATGACGAAGCGGACTGGCGCGAGCAATGCCGGGTGCGCCGTAGCCACGACGAAGCTCGTGTCGCGCGCCGCGCGCAAGAGGCGGTTGAACTCGTGAAGCTTTCCGCGCTTACGTTCCCAGCCCATCCACTTGCCTTCGACCTCGTTCCACAAACGGCGGCGGAGAAAAAGGTGAAATCGCGCGCGGCGCACGTCACGCCCGCCTTCCCCGTCCTCGCCGCTTCGGTTGTCGCCGTAACGCTCGTTCAGTTTTTCGATGCCGGAGAGAGCGCGGTCAAGGATAGCTGCGTCGTCGGGCATCTCTTCGGCGGAGGCGTCCGCGAAGTCGCCGAGCAAGGCAAAGTAAAACTGTTCGTCGCGGTTGGCGAGGAAATGGACTTCAAGCTTTTCGAGCAATTCGTCCACGGCCGCTTCGCTCGTGAACAGCGTCGGGATGACGACAAAGGTGCGCGCGTCTTCCGGCAAATTCTTTGAGGAGTCGATCTTCGGGAGCAAGTGCGGGGCGAACAGATGCGTCACATCCCAATTGAGTATGTTCACAGCGAGGTCGCTCGCCGGGATGAGCGCGAGCAGGGCGAAGAGGACGAGCACGGGCACGCTTGCTCCCGAAAAATAAGCCGATGCGAGAAGCGCCGCGACGACGGCAGCAGTGAGCAGCGCAAGCGCGCCGAAATAAAAAAACGTCGGGTGGCACTGACACGCGCGGCGCAGGCGTTCGCCAATTTGCGGGCGATAGGCGAAGGCGCGCTCAAGTTCCGGCAAGCCTTCGTCCACAAGGTAATAGCCGACGTGCGCGCGCGCATCGTCAACCGCTTCGTCCGCTACCGTCCCGCGTGTGTTGTTACGATTGCTGTCAGTCGCGCCCGCTGCCAGCGCCGCTTGCGCGCGGCGGGTGAGTTCGATTGCCATCTGCGCGACTTCCGTCTCCGGCGACTTGGTGCGTTTGCTGATGCCCTCGATGCGGTGACGATAGCGGTCGCGCGAAGCGAAATCCATCCGCGCGTAGATGCCTGCCGGGTCACTGCCCAGTATCGGGTCAACGAGGCTGACCGACTCGAAGAACTCGCGCCAGTCGAGCGTCGAGAGCAGGCGCATACTCGTGATGATGTTGCCGACTGTGACCTGCGAAGCCGCCTGCCGTTGATGCTCAAGATGGACGACCGTTTCAATCGTCTCGTCGCGCCGCGCGAGCCGCCGTTCGAGAAAATCGAGGACGGGCGACACCGCCGGGTCTTGCTCGCGCAAACGCTGCGTGAGTTGCACGACGAAGGCGCGCCGCAACAGCGTCTCGTCGCGCCCGCCGAGACTTTCATTGAGCGCGGACGTGATGTTTTCGGGTTGGCGCGCGGCGATCTCTAAAAGTTTGTCGGCGAGCGCATCCGCCTCTTCGCGTTCGTGGCGCGCAGCGACGATCAGCGTGGCGAGTCGGCGCAAGTTCTCGACGAGCGTGACGCGCAGGGCAATCGCCGTCGCCCACAATTCGCCGATAGTCAGAGGTGTGACCTGCTGGTATGCGCGCAGGAACCGCTGGAGCGTCTCGCTTTCGAGACGGCTGTCGGTGTGTGCGACGACGGTGAGCGCGATGGCGTAGATGCGCGGGTAGCCCGCGAGCGCGCCCGTCCGCAGTTTAGGAAGTTCGTAATAGAAGCCGCGCGGCAAATCCTCGCGGATTTCGCGCACCTGTTCTTCGACGATGTGGAAGTTGTCAACAAGCCACTCGGCGGCGGGCGAGATTGTGCGCCCCCGGCGGATCGTTTCGGCGAGCGTGCGGTAAGCCGCGACGAGTTGCCGCCCGTTCTCCTCGACGCGCGGCAACAATTTGCGCCCACGCCGCCTCTCCTCGACCGCACGGTGTTCAGCGGCGAGCGTCGCGGCGTACTGCTCCAGACGCTCGCCGCTGAACAACTCCGAGCGGATCGGCTCTTCCTCCACCGCGCGCTCTGCGCCGTTCATTCTATTCGCCAAACTCGATGCCAACCCGTTCACCCGCAATAGCTTCACCAAAAATGCGCGCCATTGCGGTTTAAGAATATCACGCCATCAAACTGTCGGTCTCCTGTCGGAAGCGTGCGCCCGTCCCAGTTAGCTGCGGATCGCACACCGACGCATAACGAATTACCGGATGCGGTGGAGCAGAGCTGGTGGCGGATTTACAGAAAATCTATCGTGGGGGGACACGCGACGAAGCCGAACTAAGACTTGAGGAGTTTGCTGAAAAGTGGGACGCGAAATATCCGGACATCGCCCAAGCATGGCGACGCAACTGGGAACGGCTCGTACCGTTTTTAGCTTATCCGGAAGAAATTCGACGGGTGATTTACACGACCAACGCCGTTGAGTCAACGAATATGGGCTTGCGAAAAATTATTAAGAATCGAGGTTCGTTCCGGACGGATGAAGTCGCGCTGAAACTGCTTTATCTTGCGCTCAAGAATATCACTCAGCGATGGGCGATGCCGATTAAAGACTGGCGCGCGGCGCTCAATCGCTTTGCAATTATCTTTGAAGCCATAATGCCTGCTTTCTAAATGCGACCGCTTACACAAAATTATTGACACGTCCCGTTTTCAAAGAATATTAACGACTTGTGCGCTTCGACACACTGGGACGGTGCTCTTACTCAAACTCTTTCACTTGCATGATGTTGAAATGGAACGGCACGGGCGCAGCGATTACGTCCCTTGCCGTTAAACTAAACAGCATAAGGCTAGACGCTGAGCGCCTCCCCGATTTCGTTGATGGTCGCTACTTCACTCCCGCTGATCTGCGTCCCACCGAACCCCAAGAGACCTCCCTCCTTGGCAGCCGACGCGACCTTGTGAGCCACACCTACCAACCACCTCTTATACTCATCAGCCTCTTCCGCGCTCGCCTTCGTTTGCAGCAACCCGGCCACCGCCCGACAGTTCTCTAGCGCCCTGCCTTTAGCTTCCCCGACCGAAAGCCTTTCCGTCTGCCCGCGCCACTCGTCTTCGGCATTCGCGACGATGTTTGCCACAACCGCGCCGAGCAATGAATCTTTCTCAGCCCTCTGCCCGCCCTCAATAATGGCATCAGCCACCGCGGACATTTCCTGTGTAAAGTCTTTCTCGCCGCTCGGGGCAGCCCCGACGACCGCATAGCTCACAAGCATCGGAGCCTTGAGTAATGACTTCCATTCTTCCTGCGTGAAATTGTCTTTGACACCCATCACCTGATCCCTCCTATCAGTAATCATCGTACCACGCACCGCTCAACTCGACCTCACACAGCTCCGACGGCGTAACGGGGTCATCCTGATCCAAAACTACAAAGACGCGGTACGACGCCTCTCTCGTGAGCACCAGCCTTCCACCTTACCGTTGAAGCGGTCGCCAGCAAGTACTCTGCAGCACCGCCAATCGCACTCCGCCTAGACTATCGAAGACGCCCAGCGCTGATCCCGCTACCCGCCTGTCATGCGTCGCCTCGGGTGAATCCTCCGCCGCCGAGAAGAATACCCTGCTCGAGACTTATGACGCGCGCATGAAGCGTTGGGTCAGGTGACGCAATGATTCTCCTCATTAAGTCCCTAGTTAAGGTTATCCAATCATTATGGGTCGCCCTGCTCCCCTTGCTCTCTCCTCGAAAAGAACTCTCTCAGGTCGGGATTATCGCGGTAGAAACATATAGCACGTTTAAGAGAGTAAAAGCGGCACGTCTCGTGCATTAGCTTATCCCATACTGTTTTTGACTTGTGAATAACGTACACGCGACGATCTCAGAGGTCTGACGTGACTCGTAACAATCCACAGCAGTTAGAAAATTTAACCGTCTTTGAAAGTTTTGAGGTCATCCGTTATGTTTATAATCTTTGCAGGAATTTCTCTGCTGGTTATCGGTTTGTTAGCTTTTTCGGGCAAGCCGTCCAAGTTCGGGCGACTGCCCGGAGACATACAGTATAGGGGAGCGCGCACTAGAGTTTTCGCACCCATCATTTCTATGTTGTTATTGTCCTTGCTACTCAGCTTGGTTCTGTCGTTGTTAAGCTGGCTTTTTTAAGAGCCGCATTCCGTACGAGGCACAAGGGGAGGTATTAAAACGTGAAACGACTTTCTGTGGCCGCGTTACTGTTCGCGCTGGCGCAACCGGCTTGCGTAGTCGGGGGCTATTCGAGTAATGGCGGCTGGTTCTTCTGGCCCGGCGGGTTGCTCGGGCTTCTGGTCGTGATTGGCGCCATTTTCTTTCTGGCAAGGCGGCGCAGGTGACACCGACGATCTGATCGCAGCACTTACGTCATCACGAATATAGCTTCTGGCGGCTTGCAAGTATCTTAAGTACCGGTACAGAATTACATTAGACCAGCCGTCTAATGCGTAACAGTCGATTTTCACCTGACGCTGCTTCACCCAGCGTCCGCCTTGTTTTTTCCGTCCCTTGCTCTTAACTTTCGCCTTTCCGCGACGCGCTTCTCTTTTTACTACCCTGACCGATGCCAGTCGCTTTACCCACCGCTCTGGCTGCGCCTGTCACGGCACCGGTTGCCGTGCCGACCGCCGTGCCCACAGCCTTTGTCGCCTTGGCGACGATGCTGGGCGACGAACCTTTCTTTGTGGATTTCTTTTTGCTAGCACCCTTCGCACTTCTAGCGCGGGAAGCGGTTGATTTCTTTGTTGACGTTTTCGATCCTTCAGTCGTTGATTTCTTACTCGCTTTTCTAGCTGGCATGCTTTTCATTCTCCTTTTCACCTGTCAATTCACTTTCCTTACCTTCTCGTGAATGACTCTCGTTTTCGTTTCTCTGTGACTCGTCCTCGCCTCTCTGTGACCTGCTTTTCTCCGCGCTTTCCTGACCGATGCCCGTCGCTAACTGCCCGGCCTCGACAGCCCCTTTCACAGCGCCGGTCGCCGCGCCCGTCGCTGCGCCGACGACCACCGCGCTGACAACCTTCATAGTCTTGCTGATGATGCCGGACGATGAACGCTTCTTGCCAGACTTCTTTGTGCCTTTCTTGCTCGCACTCTTTTTGCTCGCGCTCTTCTTGCTTGCGGCGCGGGAAGATGATTTCTTGGACGCAGACTTCTTACTCGCTTTTTTTGCTGGCATATTCTTCTGTTCTCCTTGTACTGACGCGCCTTCTGTCTCGAACATACGCGCTTTCAACGATTCAAGCTTCTCGGTCAAAGCCGAACGGGCTTCTTCCACCTCTTCAATTCTTGCTCAAGCTCGGAGATCGCTTCGCGAGTTTGACCGACTTTGCCAGACCCATCAGTTGCAGCGCGCGGATGCCATACCAATTAACATCTATTTCGTACCATCGGAGGCCGTGGCGCGCCGCCGTCGGGTGCGCGTGATGATTGTTATGCCACCCTTCGCCGAATGTGAGCAGCGCCACCCACCAACTGTTGGTCGAATCATCGCTCGTTTCGA
>JACCYN010000261.1 GCA_013696465.1 Pyrinomonadaceae bacterium | reverse complement strand
TCAACAAGGATCAGTTGGCGCGCGTCTGGAACGACGTGAGCAACACCTTGCTCGGCGTGCTCGATCTCTTTTCGGGCGGAAACTTCAAAACCATTTCGGTCTTCGCGCTCGGCGTGATGCCTTACATTACCGCCTCGATCATCCTGCAACTGATGACCGTCGTCTGGCCGACGCTCAAAAAACTACAGGAAGAAGGCGAAGTTGGGCGGCAGAAGATCAATCAATACACGCGATACCTGACGGTTGCGCTCGCGCTTGTGCAAAGCTCGTTCATCTCGCGCTGGTTGCAGGCGAACGGCGTCGGTGATCAGGGTTACGGATTTTTGCTGACGACGATGTTGACTTTGACGACCGGCACGATCTTCGTTATGTGGCTCGGCGAGCAGATTACGGAGCGCGGCATCGGCAACGGTATTTCGCTTTTGATCTTCGCGGGAATCGTCATCGGTTTGCCGCAGGGAGTGACGCAAGTCTTCGGGCGCGTGCGCGGCGGCGACACGATGGCGACCGTCGGCGTGCTCGTGATGCTCGCCGTCTTCGTCGCGCTGATCGCGTTCATCGTCTTTATGGAATCGGGTCGGCGTAAAATACCGATCAGTTACGCGCGGCGTGCGATGGGTCGTCAGGTCGTCGGCGGGCAGCAAACCACGATGCCGCTCAAAGTAAATATGAGCGGCGTGATTCCCGTCATCTTCGCGTCGTCGGTGCTGGCGATGCCGCAAACGATTTTGCAGTTTGTGCCATACGACGCGACCAACCCGAATTCGTGGCAAAGCCAAGTGAATAACTTCTTTCAGCAATTTCACGGCGGCGATCCCTACTACGAATTGATCTTCGTCGCGTTGATCATCTTCTTCACGTTCTTCTACATCACGATTGTCTTTAACGTCGAAGAGGTTTCGGACAACCTGCGCAAGCACGGCGGGTCGATCCCAAGCATCCGTCCGGGCAGGGCGACGGCTGAATTTTTGAACAAGATCATGACGCGGCTGACGTTCGTCGGGGCGCTTTATCTCGCGTTCGTTGCGCTCGTGCCACAGATCATGTTGAGCGGACTCAACGTCGGTCGCCTGCCCTTCATCGGCGGAAGCTTAGACACTTTTTTTAGCAGCACGCCCGGTTTGTCATGGGTTCCCACCGGCATGGGCTATCAGTTTTACTTCGGCGGCACGTCGCTCTTGATTCTCGTCGGCGTGGCAATGGATACGGTCGCGCAGATCGAGGCGCAATTAGTTATGCGCAACTACGAAGGCTTCTTCGGCCCCGGCAGCCGCCTGCGCGGGCGAAGAGGATGAGAAGATTTGCGATTTTTGATTTGCGCTCTGAATTTCATATTTGAGATCGCAGATTCTGTTAAAGCAAAAATCGCAAATCTAAAATCAAAATTCTCCTATGTCTCAGATCGTTGTGATGATGGGCGCGCCGGGCGCAGGCAAGGGAACGCAGGCGCGCCTGTTGCAAGAGCGGCGCGGTTGGCCGCAGATTTCAACGGGCGATATGTTCCGCGAAATTGCGAAAGCCGAAACGCCGCTTGCCGAAGACATTCGCCGCGTGCAGTCGGAAGGAAAGTTGATCTCGGACGATCTCGTGATCCGCGTTGTGCATGAGCGCACGAACCGCGAAGATTGCAGACACGGCTACATCCTCGACGGTTTCCCGCGCACCACAGCGCAGGCGGCGATGCTTGAAAAATTAGCAGTCGAGCAAGGAAACAAAATCGCCGCCATCTTCGTTGACGTGCCCTTTGAGCTTTTAGAGAAACGCACCTCAGGGCGCATGACCTGCCCGGTCTGCGGCGAAATCTATAACGTCTATTTCAAACGGCCGCAGAAAGAAGGCGTGTGCGACAAGCATCTTGAAGCGCAACTCGTGAAGCGCGCCGACGACGTTCCTGAAAAGATAAGAACGCGCCTCGGCGAATACGAAAATTCGACGCGCCCGCTACTTAATTACTACAAGGAGTCGAAGCGCTTGCATCGCGTTGATGGGACGAGCGAGTTGGAGGCAATTTACAAAGAGATCGAAGCGTTTTTGGCGGACAAGAGCGAACGCTCCGGTTCATTATCGAAGCAATGATCAGACGCTAATATGATCATCGGGAAATCGAAAAAAGAGTTGGAGAAGATGCGCCTTTCGGGGCAGTTGGTCGGGCAAGTCTTGCGCGAGTTGAAACGAATGGTCGTGCCGGGCGTGATGACGCTCGAACTCGACATGGCGGCCGAGCGCATGATCCGCGATGGGGGCGGCGCGCCGACTTTCAAAGGCTACAACGGCTTTCCCTTTTCGATCTGCGCTTCCGTCAACGAAGAAGTCGTGCACGGTTTTCCGTCGGCCAGAAAGTTGAAAGACGGCGACATCATCTCGATTGATTGCGGCGTGACGCTGGACGGCTTTGTCGGCGACACGGCGAAAACGATTCCCGTGGGGCGCGTGCGTCCTGAGTGGCTGCGGCTGATTGAAGTCACCGAAGAATGCTTGGCGCGCGCCATCGAGCAATGCCGCATCGGGAATCACGTCGGCGACATTGGTTGGGCGGTGCAGCAACACGCCGAGCGACACGGCTATGGCGTGGTGCGCGATTACGTCGGGCACGGCGTCGGGCGCAAGATGCACGAAGACCCGCAGATTCCGAATTATGGGAAGCCGGGAACGAAAGAGAAGATCAAAGCCGGATACGTTTTCGCCGTCGAGCCGATGATCAACTTGGGGACGCAGGAAACAAAAGTTTTGGCTGACGGCTGGACGGTCGTTACGCTCGACGGGCAGCCGAGCGCGCACGTCGAGCACACGGTCGCGGTGGCGGAAGAGGGGCCTGAACTCTTGACGCTCATCGCAGAAGAAGCGGAAGCGACGACGAAGCAAGCTGAATTGGCGACGAGTTTATAGAGGATTTCCCCCTAGTAGTTCAGTTTGTAATTCTGAATCAATATTTATCGGCGCTCTAATTTGAGACTGAACCACTAGGGATTTCCCCGGGGTTTGGCAAATCTGAACTGCTGTGTTACCATTCACGGTTTGTCGGCGCGAAGAGTTTTAATTGTCTGTAGCGTCTTCCGTTTTTATAAACAATAGAGGGATGTGGTTGAAATGAAAGTACGGGCTTCCGTTAAAAAGATTTGCGACAACTGCAAGATTGTGCACCGCAAAGGCGTGGTGCGCGTGATCTGCACAAACCCGAAACATAAACAGCGACAAGGATAAGGGAATTTTTGGATTTGCGATTTTTGATTTAGTCGCTCCGTGATTTTGAAGTTGCGCTTTCGTGTCGGAGACTAAAAATCGAAAATCTGGAAGGGTTGAAGAGAAATGGCTCGTGTGGCTGGTATTGATATTCCGCAGAACAAGCGCGTCCAAATCGGCTTAACGTATGTTTACGGCATCGGGCGTTCGCGCGCAACCTCGATCTTAAATGAAGCGCAAGTGAATGTTAACACGCGCGTGCGAGATTTAGATGAGGAACAACTTAATCGCATCCGCACCGTGATTGATGGGCAGGGCGAAACAGAGGGCGACCTTCGCAAGCGCGTGCAGATGGACATCAAGCGTTTGATGGACATCGGTTGCTATCGCGGTTTGCGTCACCGTCGCGGGCTTCCCGCGCGCGGGCAACGCACGCACACCAACGCGCGCACCCGCAAGGGGCCGCGCCGCGCAACGATTGCGAAGAAGAAAGCTCCGGGCAAGAAGTAACACTTAAAGTATGAAGGATGAACGCGGAACGATAAAGTGAAAACAGTTCTGCGTTCATCCTTCCGCGTTCATCGTTTCAATTATGGCTAAAGCAACAACCGGTAAGAAGAAGGTCTTTCGTAAGAAAGAGAAGAAAAATATCCCGGTCGGGATCGTGCATATCGCGGCGTCGTTTAACAACACGCTCGTGTCAATCACTGACTTGGAGGGCAATCTGATCGCGCAGTCATCGTCGGGCGCGCGTGGATTTCGCGGTTCGCGTAAAGGAACTCCGTTCGCGGCGCAGCAGGCGGCATATGAAGCGGCGAACAAAGCGAAAGACGCGGGGATGCACCAAGCGGAAGTGCGCGTTAAGGGGCCCGGCGGCGGCCGTGAATCGGCGGTTCGCGCGATCAGCAGTGCGGGCATTCGCATCGTTTCGATCAGAGATACGACGCCGATCCCGCACAACGGATGCCGTCCACCGAAGCGTCGCAGAGTCTGAAACATCTTTGATTTTAGATTTTTGATCGAAACGAAAGTCGTGACTTTGATTTAACCTTTTAATTGTTAAATCAAAGATCAGCAATCGCAAATCTAAAATTTATTCATCGGCCTAAAGGATGAAGGGCTTGGGCGCGCTTTCAGGCTTTGCGTGTTCCGGCTTGTAAACTTTTCCGTTCAACTCAAGAAGTTAAACTGGAGGCAACAACTTGGCTAGGTATAGAGAAGCGGTGTGCCGTCTGTGCCGCCGTGAAGGTGCAAAGTTATTTTTGAAGGGCGACCGTTGTTACAAGCCCTCATGTCCGATTGAAAAACGCGGCACGCAGCCGCCCGGTCAACACGGAAACTCGATGCGGCGCGGCAAAGCCCTCGTTGGCTACGGTCAGCAGTTGCGCGAAAAGCAGAAGGTGAAGCGTATCTACTTTGTGCTCGAAGGGCAGTTTCGCAACTACTTCGAGCGCGCCGCGCGTCAAAAGGGCATCACCGGCGAAAATTTGCTCGCGCTCTTAGAGCGTCGCCTTGATAACGCGGTGTATCGCGGCGGGTTCGCCACCTCGCGCCGTCAAGCGCGCCAGCTCGTCAACCACGGGCACGTTGCGGTCAATGATCGCAAAGTTGATATTCCTTCTTTCCAAGTAAAAATCGGCGACACGGTTACCATCCGCGAGGGAAGCCGCAGCAACGCGCACGTCGAAGGCGCGTGGGCGACTGCGGCCGGTCGCGGACGCCCAAGCTGGATCGCGCCCGTCGAGGACGCCGACATGAGCGTGCGTGTGGCGAGCCTTCCGACGCGCGATGATATTGATCGCTCGATCAACGAACAACTAATCGTCGAGCTTTACAGTAAGTAGAAACCGCGCGCGAACTGCGCGAGGCGCTTTCGTTTTTCGATGGCGCGCTCTCTTTCGGGCGCGAAGCTTTTTGACAAATACAAATAAATATTATGGCTATAGATCAGAATAATCTTTGGACTGGGTTTCAGATGCCGCGCCGTCTCGTGGTTGACAACGAAACGCTCACCGAACGCTTCGGTCGTTTCTCGGCGCAACCTTTCGAGCGTGGTTTCGGCACTACGGTCGGCAACTCTCTACGCCGCGCGCTGCTCTCTTCGATTGAGGGGGCGGCCGTCACGGCCGTTAAGATCGAAGGCGTCGAGCATGAGTTTTCGCCGATCAGCGGCGTCGTCGAAGATGCGACGGACGTCATTCTCAACCTCAAGCAGGTTCCGTTTAAGCTTCACAGCAGCGAAGCGAAGACGTTGACGATCACGAAAGACGGCGCGGGCGAAATTCTCTCCGGCGACATCAAGACGGACGCCGACGTTGAAGTGCTCGATCCGAACATCTACATCGCAACCGTCAGCGAAGGCGGTTCGCTCAACATCGAAGTGCGACTGAAGCGCGGGCGCGGCTACGTCCCTGCCGACCGCAACTTCGACGAAGATTTATCGCTTGGCTACATTCCGGTTGACGCCGTTCACACGCCCGTCAAGAAAGTTAACTACGCGGTCGAAGCGGCGCGTCTCGGTCAGAACACCGAGTTTGACAAGCTGACGATGGAAGTGTGGACGGACGGCAGCGTGAGTCCCGAAGACGCCATCGGTCGCGCCGCGAAGTTGATCAAAGATCACATGACGCTCTTCATCAACTTCGAGGAGGATTCGGACGATTTGGCTTACTCCAACGTCGAACGTCCGCCCCTGCCGCGAAACGACTTACTTGATCGCTCGGTGGACGAATTAGAACTCTCCGTGCGCTCTTACAACTGTTTGAAGAACGCTAACATCCGCTCGATCCGCGAACTCGTGCAGCGCTCCGAGCGCGAGATGCTGGCGACGAAAAACTTCGGCAAGAAATCCTTGAACGAAATAAAAGACATTCTGCACGGCATGGGTCTCGATTTCGGGATGGAGATTGACGAGCAGGGCAACCCGATTCCGGGCACCGGCGGGCGCGACAGCGACACCAGTGACTACGCGGACGACGACGAAGAAGAGTAAAGAAATCTCGGATTTTTGATTGCCGATTTGCGATTTGAAAACCTCTGGTTGTTAATTCAATCTCGCAACGCGATCAATCAAAAATCGCAAATCAAGAATCAGAAATCCCAATCATGCGACACTTAAAAGCACATCGTAAACTTGGGCGCACGACGGAACATCGGATGTCAATGTTGCGCAACCTTGCCACTTCGCTTATTAATGCGCGCGACGAACGAATCATTACGACGCTTCCGAAAGCGAAGGAACTGCGCCCGTTCATTGAGCGTGCCGTCACACTTTCGCGCCGCGCGCGGGCAATCGAAGGAGACGATGCGGCAGCGCAGAGAGTTCACCTGCGTCGTCAGGCGGCCGGATTTTTTCACGCGGGCAATCGCGGGGCGGCCGTAACGAACATCAAACGCGGCACGACGGCGCGCTCTCCTCGCACGTCCGGCGTCGCGGCCTTGAAGCGTCTGTTCGACGAACTCGGCGAACGCTACGCGGGTCGTCCGGGCGGTTACACGCGCATCATCAAGTTGGGGCGACGCGACGGCGACAACGCCGAGCTCGCGATCATCGAGTTTGTTGACAGCGTGCGTGAACAGCGCGCGGCGAGCAAAGAAAGTAAAACGGGCGCGGCCGGTAAAAAGAAGACGGCGCGCGCGGGCGGATCAAAGGAAGCGGCGGGCGGGCGACGCGGCGGACGCAAAGCTGACAAGACTTACGAGAAACCCGAAACGACCCGGAAGCGCGGCAAAGCGAGCGACGAGCAAACTGACGAACCGAAGAAGGGGCGTCGCGCGAAGAAAACCGAATCTACCGCCGCCGAGAAAGACACGAACGATTAGAAGCGAGCAAGTTTTAAGAGCAAAACGAGCAAGAGCGCTTTGAAGCAAGGTTAATTAGTAAAACGTTTCTTTCGATTCGCTTTCGCCCGAACACGAAGCCCCACGTAACCGCTCCCTTAGTGGCAAACAAGAGGCGGGCTGGGGCTTTCGCTTTACAAATTGAGAAACGGAAGTTCCAACTTGATTGCTCGGAGTCTAAAAAGATGAGCAGCGAAGATGTACCGCAATCCCAACATCAGGAAAGCGACGAACGATCTCAACAAACGGCAAGCCAGCAAAGCGAACGCAGCAGCAGTGGTAGTAGTGGCCGTCATGCAGGGCGCGACAGCAGCAGGCGCTTTCAAAATCAATCGCGGCGCGAAAACTCAGCCCAACAGCGCCACGTCGGGCAGGCAGTGAACATGGAGGAGTTGCGCGAACTCGTTGAACTCGTCGCGGCATACGGCTTCACCGATTTTGAACTTGAGCGCGAAGGCTTCCGCGTGCGCCTCCGCCGCGAACTCGCAGCGAACCAAACGGCACAAACCATCAGCCCAGCGCAAACGGCGGCCGCGCCCGTCTCTTCCGTCAGTCAACAATCAACTACTTCGCAGCCGCCGTCCGGTGCGCCCGCCGAAGGCCAGCGAACGGGGGAGGGAACGTCAACCGATCAAGATTTGCACACGATCACGTCTCCCATCGTCGGAACTTTCTATCGCGCGTCGTCGCCGACGGCCGAACCTTTCGTGCGCGCGGGCGTTGCGGTCGAGCCGGAAACAATCGTCTGCATTATCGAGGCGATGAAGTTGATGAACGAGATTCAAGCGGAGACGAGCGGCGTGATCGAAAAGATTTACGTCGAAAACGCACAGCCGGTTGAATACGGGCAGCCGCTTTTCGGTGTGAGAAAGTAACTGTGAAATTGATATGCGACAGGGCACGAGAAGATTCCGCAAGATTCTGATCGCCAATCGCGGCGAGATCGCGTGTCGCATAATCTGGACGTGCAAGGAGATGGGAATAAAAACCGTCTCCGTCTTTTCGGAAGCCGACCGCGATTCGTTGCACGTCCGCTTCGCCGACGAATCAATCTGCATCGGCGCTCCGCCCTCCGCGCAAAGCTATCTCAACATCCCCGCGATCATTTCGGCCGCCGAGATCACAAATGTTGACGCGATTCATCCCGGCTACGGCTTTCTCGCCGAATCTCCGCAGTTCGCCGAAATCTGCGAAGCGTGCAACATCAAGTTTATCGGCCCGCGCGCGAGGGTGATCCGACTTATGGGCGACAAGGTTGAAGCCCGCCGCGCGATGACCGAAGCCGGACTTCCTGTGCTGCCCGGAAGCCCCGACCCGTTGGAGTCGGAAGAGGAAGCTCTGCGACTCGCGCGCGAGATAGGTTTTCCCGTGATCATCAAAGCGGCGGCGGGAGGCGGGGGGCGCGGGATGCGCATTGTGCGCGACGCGAATGATTTGGGCGCGGCGTTAGAATCCGCTTCGACGGAAGCCGCGGCCGCTTTTCGCAACGGCGACATCTACATCGAACGCTACATCGAACGCCCGCGCCACATCGAGATTCAAGTGTTAGCAGATGAATACAACAACTGCATTCATCTCGGCGAACGTGATTGCTCCATTCAGCGTCGTCATCAAAAGCTGCTCGAAGAAGCGCCAAGCCCCGCGCTCTCAACGGAACTTCGTGAGCGGATGGGCAGAGCGGCAGTTGAAGCCTGCAAGCGCGTCGGCTACTCGAACGCAGGCACGATTGAGTTTCTGCTTGATGAAGACGGCTCGTTCTACTTCATGGAGATGAACACGCGCATACAGGTTGAGCACCCCGTAACGGAGATGGTGACGCTCGCCGACATTGTGCGTAATCAAATTCGCATTGCGGAAGGCGAAGAGTTGGGCTACACGCAGGACGATGTTCTGATCGTCGGGCACGCCATCGAGTGCCGCATCAACGCTGAAGACCCGGAGACTTTTGTGCCGTCGGCAGGGAGAATCACGGCCTGCAACATTCCGGGCGGCCCCGGCGTGCGCGTGGATACGGCCGTCTATCCCGGCTATTACGTGCCGCCATATTACGATTCGATGATCGCTAAATTGATCGTCCACGCGCGCACGCGCGATCTGGCGATTGCGCGGATGCGGCGCGCTCTCGAAGCGATGGTGATCGAGGGGATCAAAACGACGATCCCGCTTCATCTTAAAATCATGAACGATCCGCAGTTCCGTAGCGGAAATTTTTCGACGAAATACATGGAAGAGTTTGCCGCAAACAACGGGCACGGGAGTTTGAAAAGTCTGGCAAAAGTTTGAAGTGTTCTTCGGCATTTGACTAGTCCGCGAACGGGTGGTTATAATTTCTGGCTTTTTCGGTTCGGGTTGAAGGAGATTAAAGCGATGTATGCAATTATCAGAAGCGGCGGAAAGCAATTTCGCGTTGAAAAGGGAACGACAATAGAGCTTCCTTCGATCAAAGGGGACGCGGGCGCGGCAATTGAGTTGGAAGCGTTGGTCGTCGGCGATGAAAACAGTTCGCGGATCGGCGCGCCGCTCGTTGACGGCGCGCGCATCGCCGCCACAATCGTCGGGCACGGGCGCGCCGAGAAGATCATCGTTTTTAAGAAAAAGCGCCGTAAGCAATACAAGCGCAAGCAAGGGCACCGTCAAAATTTCACGCGGGTGAAGATCGATAGCATCGCTTAATTGTTGATAAAACTTCAGTCGACACATCGGGCAGTCGCTCGTCGGCGTCGTAGTAAGGTTTTGGAGGGTTAAGGAAATGGCACATAAGAAAGGCGTCGGCTCGTCGCGCAACGGTCGTGACTCGAACGCGCAGCGATTGGGGTTAAAGAAGTTCGGCGGCGAGCAGGTGCGCGGTGGAAACATTCTCGCCCGTCAGCGCGGCACAAAATGGAAGCCGGGCAAAAACGTCGGGCGCGGCAAGGACGACACCTTGTTCGCTCTCATTGACGGCGTGGTGAAGTTTGAGGATAAAGGGCGCGGCGGCAAGTTCATCAGTGTCTACGCGGCTGACGGAAACGGGCAAGCAGAAAACGCCGGAGCAATCGCCGCATAAATAAGTTTGCGAACAACTTGCATAACCCACTTGCGACGCCCGCGCCGGGAGACGAAACCCAGAGCGCCGGGCGTTGTTATATTTTAAGCGTTCAGCCGTCGGCATTCAGCCCAAACAAAGAACAGTTCAAATAGCTGAACGCTGACGGTTTCACAACTAAAATCTTTGTTTATTGATCGAGCGAAAATTCAAGTACGCGGCGGACACGGCGGCAATGGCGTGACGGCTTTCCGCCGTGAAAAGTTTGTGCCGCGCGGCGGCCCCAGCGGGGGTGACGGCGGGCGCGGCGGTGATGTGTGGCTTGAAGCTGATCAATCGCTTAACACGCTCTTGCATCTTCGCTACAACCCGGAGCACACGGCGGAGCGCGGTCGTCACGGCGAAGGCGCGAACCGTTCGGGGCGCGAAGGTGAAGACACGGTTGTGCGCGTGCCACTTGGCACACAGGTGTTCGACGCTGAAACGGGCGATCTCTTCTGCGATCTGTCGCAAGACGGAATGCAGTGGCTGGCGGCACGCGGCGGGCGCGGCGGATTCGGCAATTCTCATTTTACGACTTCGACGAATCGCGCCCCGCGCTATCACCAGCAGGGCAGCGCGGGCGAAGAGCGCGAGTTGCAACTTGAACTGAAATTGCTCGCCGATGTCGCTCTCGTCGGTTTCCCGAATGCCGGAAAGTCAACATTGATTTCGACGATCTCGGCCGCCAAACCGAAGATCGCCGATAACCCGTTGACGCCGCTTGAGCCAAACTTGGGTGTCGTGGATTTAGGCGACTTCCGCACGTTCGTCGTCGCCGACATTCCCGGACTCATCGAGGGCGCGCACAAGGGCGCGGGACTCGGAGATAAATTCTTGCGTCACGTCGAACGCACGAAGTTGCTGCTCCATCTTGTTGACGTTTCCTCCGCACAGGGGCGCGACCCCGTAAGCGATTACGAAATTATCAACCGCGAGTTGGAAGCTTACGACGCGGAATTGGCAACTCGACCGCAGATCGTGGTGGCGACAAAAATTGACGCGCTCGACGAGCCGGAGCGACTGAATAGTTTGCGAAGGCGGGCGGAGGAGGACGGTAAACCTTTTCATGCCATTTCGTCAGCGACGAATGAAGGCGTGCGCGAACTCATCCGTTCGGTCGCCGCAAAGCTTGACGAGATAAACGCGGAAGTCGGGAGCGCACAAAGTTTGTCGCAGTCAAGCGAAATTACGATTTGAATTACAGCGGCGGAGTTTGCTCAGTAAGTTACTGAGGAGGAAAAAGGATTCGAGGATGCGCGAACTATGAAAAGGCGTCGGGTGGCTTTGTACGGTGGAAGTTTTGATCCCGTGCATCTCGGTCATCTCGCGGTGGCGGAGAGTCTCGCGCGTCTGTTCCATCTCGACGAAGTTTTATTTCTCCCTGCGCGCATCGCTCCGCACAAACGCGACGCTCCGCCGACATCCCCCTTTCACCGTCACGCGATGCTCGCTTTGGCGATTGACGGTGAAGAGCGTTTCCGAATTTCGCTGGCGGAACTTGAAGGGGACGAACTTCATTACACGATTGACACGCTCCGCTATTTCCGAAGTCTGCTAAAGAATTCGACCAAATTGTTCTTCGTGATGGGCGCGGATTCTTGGCGCGACATCACGACGTGGAAGGATTGGGAGGGGGTGCTGATGAGCGTCAGTCACCTCGTGTTCACACGCCCCGGTTATGATTTTGACGACGGGCATATCACGGCGGCCGCGCGCGAACGCATTGTTGATCTGCGTGGGGCGAGCCAGCAAGAGATTGATCAAGCTCTCGAAGACGGGGGCGGGGAAAAGGTTTTCTGGACTGATGCGGTGATGAAAAATGTTTCATCAACCGAAATACGCCGTTCAGCGCGTGACCAACAAACGAACCTCGCCGGGATGGTTCCAGCTTCCGTGGCGAACTACATAAAGAAGTACGGGCTTTACACAGACGAGCATGAAACAGAATTTACCGACGCCGGAAAACACCGAGCGCATTAACGCTTCAAAAACTACGACGCCCGCGCGAAAGCCTGCGACCGCAAGCGTGGAAGCGACGGCGACAACTGCTGCCGCAACCGAGCAAGAACTTGACGAGCGCATGATCACCGCCCTTCGAGCCGCAGCAGACAAAAAGGCGATTGACCCGCTGGTGCTCGACTTGCGCCCCATCGCCAATTTCACCGACTTTTTTCTGATCACGAGCGGCGCAAATATTCGTCAGGTGCAGGCGATTGCCGATGAAATTGTCGAGCGTTTGAAGCGCCGGGGAAACGCGGCGCAGCGCGTCGAAGGATACGCGGCGGCCGAGTGGGTTTTAGTTGATTACGGCGATTTCGTAGTTCATATCTTTGAAGACAAGGCGCGGCATTTTTACGATCTCGAAAGATTGTGGCGCGAGGCGGCGCGGGTCGAACTCAAACCCGAAATGTTCGCCGAACCCCGCACCACTTCGACGGATGAACGGTGAAAGATTTTGTCTGTGTCTCCGAGCCGATGCGCGAGTGTCTGCGGCTTGCCGGGCGCGTCGCGGAGACAAGCGCGGGCGTGCTCATTACGGGAGAGTCGGGCACGGGGAAAAACAGACTCGCGCGCTTCGTTCATCACAATTCGGCGCGCCGCAACGCCACTTTCGTGGAGATTGATTGCGCGGCGTTACCGAGCGATCTCATCGAAGCCGAACTTTTCGGTTACGAACGCGGAGCTTTCACGGGGGCGGTGGCGGCGAAACCGGGACGCTTCGAGGCGGCGCACAAGGGAACGCTTGTGCTCGACGAGATCGCTTATCTGCCAATTGAAAGCCAAGCGAAGCTTTTGCGGGTGATTGAGCGCGGAGAATTCGAGCGGTTGGGCGCGCGCCGTACCGTCCGCCTTGACGCGCGATTGATCGCCCTGACGAATGTTGACCTAGAAGCGGCGGTAAACAGAGGCGCGTTTCGAGCTGATCTCTTCTACCGCCTGAACGTCGTGCATATCCGTGTGCCGCCCTTGCGCGAACGTGGGGAAGATGTTGGATTTTTAGCCGAAGAGTTTTTACGTCAGCTTGCAGCGAAGCACGGGCAAACTGCATCGAAGTTTGCTCCAGAGGCGCTCTCCATCCTCAAAGAGTACGAATTTCCGGGTAATGTGCGCGAGTTGGCGAATACGGTGGAGCGGGCAGTCGTGCTCGCCGAAGGAGATAGAGTAGAGGAGAAGGATTTGCCGCAGAACGTGCGCGCCGCCGCGAAACTAAAGGCGAGAGACGGGCGTCCGACGCTCGCCGAACTCGAAGCCGATTACATCGCCGAGGTTCTCGCGTTCGTTCGGGGAAACAAATCGGAAGCGGCGCGTGTGCTCGGCATCAGTCGCAAGAATTTGTACGAGAAGATCAAGCGCTACCGGATCGAGGTGTGAAGCGAAGTGCAATTGCGTCTCATCTGGGTGGGGCGAACGCGAAACGAACACCTGCGCGTGCTCGTAGATGATTATCTGAAGAGGCTGGCGCGTTTCGTGCGTTGCGAAACAACCGAATTGCGCGAAGCGGCGGACGGCGACCGGGCGAGCGTAATTGAAATTGAAGGCAAGCGGATCGTCGAGGCTTTGCGACCAGATTCATTCGTCGTCTTGCTTGACCGCGAAGGGCGGCAGTGGAGTTCCGAAGAACTAGCGGCGGAGATCGAAAGATGGCAGATGAATTCTCTCAAAGAGATCGCTTTTGTGATCGGCGGACATTACGGCGTTTCATCGGAAGTGAAACGGCGTGCCGCTCATCTCTGGTCGCTTTCGCGTCTGACTCTTACGCACGAGATGGCGCGGCTCGTGTTGGTTGAGCAAATCTACAGAGCTTATACGATCACGCGCGGGCTGCCTTATCAGAAATAGTTTGTCGTTCATTGTAAATGGTAATGAATCTTAATCGTCGGTTAAACGAGAATAAGGAAGCAAGGGACGGGAGAACAAGAATGGATAAAAGAAAAACGAAAAGTTATCGAGATAAAATGCTGGCGCGCCGCGAAACTCTTTTCCAGCAGGTAACGGAGACGGAACTTTCAAGCCGCGAGCGCGACGCCGAAGTGACGTTTGATCCGGCCGATATGGCGGCTAACTCCTACGCGAAAGAGTTATTGATCTCGATGACGGCCAACGACCGGCGTTTGCTAGGGTTGATTGATGAAGCGCTCACGCGCGTCGAATCCGGCGACTACGGTTTGTGCGTTCACTGCGGCGAACCCGTTCAAGAAAAGCGCTTGGAAGCCGTGCCTTGGGCAAGGCATTGTCTACGCTGTCAGGATTTGCAGGAGCGCGGGCTTTTGAACGAAGACGAAGATTAAAAGTTGTGCGGTTAGTAGAAGAGGCGACCCTTGAGTTTGAAACGTATCAAGCTCAAGGGTTTTTCGTGTAAGCTTCAAGGTCAGACGACTCGCAAAAGACCTGCAAGCGAAAGTCTCCCGTGCCGGTTATGCTTAACGCTAAGTTTCTTCACAATGATTTAAGCCAAGCGTACGATGTCGCGCTCGCGGTTCTTTACCCGCAAGCGTGCGCCGTGTGCGGCGCGAGCGTTGAACGAAGGGCGGATGCGCCCGCGTGCGCCGCGTGTTGGAGCAAGACGCGCTTGTTCTGGGCTAAAACACTGCTCTGCTGGAAATGCGGTGCGCCGGGCAAGGGTGACGTGGCGGAAGAGAATCGCATGAGCGTGCGTTGCCACCGCTGCGACAATGAAAGTTTCACAGCGGCGCGGGCAATCGGCGTTTATGAAGGAGCGTTGCGCGCGGCGGTGCTCAAATTGAAACGCGAACCCTTTGTTGCGATCAGACTCGCCGAGTTGTTGTTTGAAGCTGGCAAGCGATTCCCGCTCGATTCGGCAACGCGAATCTTGCCTGTCCCCCTTGCGCGGGAACGCGAACGTGAGCGCGGCTTTAACCAATCGGCAGTTTTGGCACGCACGCTCGCCGCCCGGCGCAAATTGCCCTTCGATGAATGGAGTTTAATTCGCGCGATTCACGCCACGCATCACCGCGCCGGAATGGATAGGCAGGGACGACGCGAAACGGTCGAGAATGCTTTCGCCGTTCAACGCCCGCGCCTTATCGAGGGCGAGCGCATTCTCCTCGTTGACGACGTGTTGACGACGGGCGCGACCGTTTCATCTTGCGCCGACGCGCTTTTAGCCGCAGGCGCGCAAGAAGTTTATGTATTGACGGTGGCGCGTGCTGTCAGCAGCAACTGAGATGAGATCACGACAAACAGATTGATTGTGGAGGCGAGCTGGCGATTGCCGAACTACAAACGCTGATCGTAAGATGTTTCTATGAGAACCCTTTATCCGCCCATCGAACCATACGCGCACGGCATGTTGCCTGTCTCCGAAGTACACACGATTTATTACGAACAGTGTGGCAATCCGGACGGGCATCCCGTCGTCTTCTTGCATGGCGGCCCCGGCGGCGGCATCGTGCCGGAATATCGCCGGTTCTTCGATCCTTCAGCGTATCGGATTGTGCTTTTCGATCAGCGTGGGGCGGGCAAGAGCACGCCGCACGCGGAACTGAAAGAGAACACGACGTGGCACTTGGTCGCCGACATCGAGCGTCTGCGCGAGCACCTGAAGATTGATAAGTGGGTTGTGTTCGGCGGTTCGTGGGGCAGCACGCTTTCGCTCGCTTACGCGGAGACGCATCCCGAACGCGCTCTGGCGCTCATCCTGCGCGGCATCTTCCTCTGTCGCAAAAAAGAGATCGATTGGTTCTATCAAGAAGGCGCGTCTGCGATCTTTCCAGACGTTTGGCGAGAATTCTTGCGCTTGATCCCGGAAGATGAACGGAGCGACATGCTGCAAGCTTACTATCGCCGTTTGACGAGCGACGACGAAGCGAAACGCCTTGAGGCGGCGCGCGCGTGGAGCATCTGGGAGGGAAGCACGTCGAAGCTTTTCCCCGATCCGAACCTGATCGAGCATTTCGCCGAACCGCAGTTGGCGCTTTCTCTGGCGCGTATCGAATGCCATTATTTCGTGAACAACATTTTCTTGGAAAGCGAGAATCAGTTGATCGAAAATGTCGGGAAGATTCGACATATTCCGGCTGTCGTTGTGCAGGGGCGTTACGACGTGGTGTGCCCGATGATGAGCGCGTGGGATTTGCACGAGGCGTGGTCGGAAGCCGAGTTACAAGTTATTCCCGACGCCGGGCATTCGGCGCTGGAGCCGGGCATCACGAGCGCGCTCGTTGGGGCGACTGATCGCTTTCGAGAAAAGGTAAAATGAGCTATGACTGATGATGAACGGCAACGGCACATGAAACAAGGGACAAGAATTAAGGGCGGCTGAAAGCGACGGAGCTTGTTTGTGGCATTTTACTTTTGCCTTATTTTGTTCGCTCGCGTAATATATTTTAGCAAGTATGAACGGACGGGTTTTAGTCCTCAATGCATCTTTTGAGCCGATCAATGTGTGCACGGTGCGGCGCGCCGTGGTGATGATCTTCAAGGGTGTGGCGCGAGTTGAGGAGCACAACGGGCACGTGCTGCATTCGGCGAAGCAAGCGCTCCGCGCTCCCTCCGTAATTCGCTTAACTGAGTACATTCACATTCCGTTTAAGCACCGCTCGCTGTCGCGGAAAAACATTCTGCTGCGCGATCATTCGACGTGCCAGTACTGCGCGAAGCAACTGCCGCCCTCCGATCTCACGCTCGATCACATCCACCCGCGTTCGCGCGGCGGCGATTCGACGTGGGACAATCTTGTAGCCTGTTGCAAACGCTGCAATCACCGCAAAGGCAACCGCACGCCCGAAGAAGCGGCGATGCACTTGATACGGCGGCCGCGCGGATTTTCCCTGCACGTCAACCGGCAGATCATTCGCTATCTCGGTCGCACCGATCAATCGTGGCGCAAGTATCTTTTCTATGAGTCGGATGCGGATCAGTAAATGAGCTTGGAGGATTTTGCCGTCGCACTATGGCGAAGCGCAAGATTCTTCTCTATCAAGCAAGGAAGGTTTTATGAATAACTTTGCGTTTCTTGGCAATCTCGGCCCGACCGAATTGATAATCATACTCGTCATTCTGTTGCTGCTCTTCGGAAGCACGCGCCTCCCGCAACTCGCCAAGGGCTTGGGCAAGAGCATCAAAGAATTTAAGAAGGGCGTCGGCGAAGGCGGCGACGCGGAAGAGATCGAAACTCCGCCGCGCCGCGAAACCCTGCGCGCTTCGTCCACCTCAATCGAGGGAGAGCAATTCACCGCCGAAAAAATTTCAACCGACAGAACGCGATAAATTTCTTTCAAGGAATAGAACTGCAAAATCTCGTCACAGTCTAGTCAGAAGAGCGTTTACAGATTGATGAGATGGCGCGTGTCGTTAACGGCCTGCACACGAACGTAGCCGTCAGCGCGAACCTTAAATCTCGTGATGCCGCAGTTGTTCGTGTGAATCCAGACGGGACGCAGCGCAGGCGCATCGAGCGCGCCCATTAGGTGAAGGGCGAGAATGCAGATCGTTCCGGTGTGGGAAAACACGGCAATCGTCCCTCCCCTGTGCTCTTCGATCAATCGGTCAAGTTCGCCCGCCGCGCGATCAAGCAGTTGGCGGTAACTCTCACCGCCAATCATCACGTGCTCGAAATCGCGCCGCAACAGCGCGGCGTATTCATCGGGGTGCGCTTCGGCCGCTTCCTCAAACGTCAAACCTTCTAATTGCCCGACGCTTCTTTCACGAAACGCACTTGTCCGGTAGACATCCGCTTTCAGATTACGCGCGAGAGGCTCTGCCGTCTCCAACGCGCGCAACAGATCGCTTGAAGCAACGAAGGTGATAGAATCTTTTTCCGCGAGCAGTGCGCGTGCGGTGGCTTCGGCTTCGCGCCGTCCGTGCGCAGAAAGAGGCGTCGCGGTGTGCCCGCCGAAGCGACCTGCGGCGTTGCCTTCTGATTGTCCGTGACGGATAAGAAGAACGCGCGTGCTATCCATAACAAAAAGGACGAAGTAGGAACAGATGAAGTGTAGGGACGCTTAAAGGCGTGAATCTACGATTTGAAATCTTAAGTGAAAGCTTTTAGCTTTGTTCCAACTTCCGACTTCATCCCTCCTACTTCATACTTTGCTTCTATACTGCTGTCGCTTCAGCCTTCAACTTCTCAGCTTGGTAGTGCGACGTTAGGGCTTCGATGAATTCGTCGAGCGCGCCTTCCATCACGAGATCAAGTTGGTGGATCGTCAAGCCAATGCGGTGGTCAGTGACGCGGTTATCTTTGAAGTTGTAGGTGCGAATCTTTTCTGAACGGTCGCCGCTTCCGACCATCGAGCGGCGCTCGCTGGCTTGCGCTTCGTGCTGCTTGTGTTCTTCCAATTCTTGCAGGCGCGCACGCAACACGCGCATCCCTTTCTCGCGGTTCTTGATTTGCGATTTTTCATCCTGCATCGAAACGACGAGGTTCGTCGGCAAGTGTGTGATGCGAACGGCCGAATAAGTCGTGTTGACGGATTGACCGCCGGGGCCTGATGAGCAGAAGGTGTCAATGCGTAAATCTTTGGCGTCAATTTTTACGTCCACCTCTTCGGCTTCCGGCAGCACGGCGATTGTGATCGCAGACGTATGAATGCGCCCCGAAGCTTCGGTCTGCGGCACGCGCTGCACGCGGTGAACGCCGGATTCGTGTTTCAGTTTTGAATAAACCTTATCGCCTTCGATGATCGCAACCGCTTCCTTCAACCCGCCGACGCCGGACTCGGAAGCGTCTAAAATTTCCATCTTCCAGCGTTGACGCTCGGCGTAGCGGCTGTACATCCTGAGCATCTCGGCGGCAAACAGTGTCGCCTCGTCGCCGCCCGTTCCGGCGCGAATCTCAAGCACAATGTTCTTCTCGTCGTTTGGATCGCGGGGAAGCAGAAGCAAGCGTAAAGTCCCTTCGCATTCTTCGCGGCGCGCTTGCAGAGATTCGAGTTCGAGGCTGGCGAGTTCGCGCATCTCTTCGTCGTCGCTCAGGTCGAGCAACTCCTGCGCCCCTGCAATCTCGCCCTTGAGCGATTTCAGTTCGCGGTATTTCGAGACGATCTCGCCGAAGCCGCGATGCTGCTTCGCGGTTTTCGTGTAAGCCGCTTGATCCGAGAGAAGCTCCGGCGAAGAAAGGGCGGCGGTGAGTTCTTCGTAGCGCGTTTCGATTTGTTCGAGTCTGTCTAACATAAAATTTTAAGCGTCGTTAGTTATGAAAGCGGCGCGAGGGCGGCGACCGCGAGTTGAGGTTGTGGCTCAAGCTTGAGCGATTCACGCAGAGCGATAATTGCGACTTCGAGTTGCGCATCATCCGGTTCTTTCGTTGTAACGAGTTGCAACCACAAGCCCGGCCGCGTAATGAACTTGAAAATAAAACCGCCTTCCTTCTTCGCCGACAGGCGGATAATCTCATAAGAGATTCCGGCGAGCACCGGGATCAGCGCGATACGCACAAGGATGTTGAGGATGATCGAATTAAAACTGACGACGGAGAAGACGAGAACGGAGACGAGCATCACGACCATCAGAAAGCTTGTGCCGCAACGCGGATGTTGGCGCGGTTGAATGCGCGCGGATTCGACGTTGAGCGGCAAACCCGCTTCCCACGCCCAGACCGTCTTGTGTTCCGCGCCGTGATATTCAAAGACGCGGCGGATATCTTTGACGAGCGAGAAGCTGAAGAGCATCAGCAGGAAAAAGATCATGCGGATCGTGCCGTCAATTAAATTGAACAATACGCCGGGTCGCACAGGTTTGAGTAGCTCGCGCGTTTTTGCGACGGCGCGCGAATACCACGCCCCACCCGCGTCGTGCGAAGCATCTGTTAGCGCGGCGACTTGTTGTTCTGCCGGTCGCGCTTCGTTCGTTGTGACGACTTGCGTTGTCGATCTGTCATCCCATCCAGCGAGGACGAAAATCGCGTTTGTAATCAGAAGCGGCAAGACGATGAAGAGCATCGCGTTGAAAAAAAGCGCGAAGATGATCGAGCCGACCGCGCCGCCACGCTCTTTTCGATGTGACTTTGAATCGTCATCTTTTTCGGCGGAAAGCGTCACGAGTCCGGGCATTCCGCTTGTGATCGCAGCGACGCCGCTTTCGCCGCTCACAACGGCGGAAGACAAAGCAACTTCATTCTGCGTCCGCTTTTCTCGTTCAGGAAACGCTTTGCTCGCCGAGTAGTTCAAAGCTTTGATGCCAAGCGCCATTGATTGCAGCAGCACGGCCGCGCCGCGCAACACGGGCAGGCGAAGCATCGGCACTCGTTCGCCCCACTTCGGCAATCGCTCGCCCGTGTGTACGATTGTGCCGTCGGGTTGACGCACGGCGACGGCGTAAGCGTTCGGCGTGCGCATCATCACGCCTTCAATCACGGCTTGACCGCCGACGACGATCTCTTTCTCCTGAAGGCTCATACCAAAAACGATGCCTCGTTTCCTAGAAGTTCGATTTGAATAATTGCGGTGCGGCGTTTCGCCGAAACGGAAAAGCCGCAAGTGAACGGCTCTCAAGAAGGGGGCGGAGGCAGCCGCCGGAAGGTTGAAGTCTCAATCCGGCGGCTGAAGTTTTGAACTGCTAATAAGCGGTGAAAATGGGCAAATTAATTTTTCTAAGCGAAGGAATTTTCACTGATAACTTAAGCTTCGGCACCGGCTTCGGCGGTTTCCGGCGCGGCAGCGGCAGCATCAGCCTTTTTGTAGCGACGGTTGAAGCGATCAACGCGACCGGCGGTGTCAACCAACTTCTGTTTTCCGGTGAAAAATGGATGACAATTCGAGCAGATTTCGACGTGCAGATCATCTTTGCGCGTCGAGCGCGTCGAGAACGAGTTGCCGCACGCGCACTGCACTTTAATGTCTTCGTACTGCGGGTGAATTCCTTGTTTCATTATTTTACTGCTCCTTGATAAACGATTGTCTAATGCCAAAACAAAACACATAATGATACGCGCCGGTTTGATTAGCGTCAAGTTTCGTAAGGACTCGACGGATAAATCCGCGCCTTTAACAAGCATCTCGAACGACCTCTTGTTGACAGTCTCCGAGGGGCGTGTTACAAGCGTCCGTCCTTCACCAAACCGGCGTCTTGCGCTTTATTTGCCAACGACTTAGATGAACGTTTTGCGACTTTCGATGCAACCCCTGACGCGCGAGCGGTTCGCGCCTTACGGCGTGGTGCTCGACCGGCGCGGTTCGGTAGAACTTGATCTGGGCGGCGGAGTGCCGAGCATGACGGGGGCGACGGCGGAGCGGCGACCCTTCCGCTTCGAGTTTATGGCACGCCACCGAAGAACGATGCAAATCTTTTCGCCGCTTGTCTCTTCGCCGCTCATTATCGCCGTCGCCCCGCCGAACAATCGAAACGCGCCGGACGCTGCAGACGTGCGCGCCTTCTTCGCCGACGGTCGTCTGCCGTTCGCCTATCATCGCGGCACTTGGCACACGCCCCCGTTTCCTGTCAACGAATGGGCTTCATACCTTGTCGTTGATCGCAGCGGCACGCTCGAAGACGACTACGAACTCGCCGACCTGAACGCGACGTTTGAAATCCACTTCTGACAACGAACACTTCACACAACGATTAAATCGCTCTCCGATGTGGGTTTTCTACACGCTGGCAACGCTTGTTCTCTGGCAGGGAATTGTCTCCGTGCTTGGCGGCGTGCGTTACCTCAGATATGTGCAGGATGAATTGGCGAAATCGCCGAATGGATATGCGCCGTTTGTGTCAATCATCGTGCCGTGTCGCGGCGTTGATCAAGAATTGGGCGAGAACCTCACTCCGTTGTGGGAGCAAGATTACAAATCTTATGAACTGATTTTCGTATTCGACAACGAAAGCGATCCAGCGCTTGATGTTGTGCGCGAACTGCAAGCGCGTTTTGACAACAATGAGGTTCCCGCCTCGCGCATCCTGATCGCGGGGCAAGCGAGTGGCTGCGGGCAGAAGGTTCACAATCTTACGGTCGGCGTGGGGGCGGCTAATGAGAGGAGCGATGTTTTAGTTTTCGTTGATACGGACGCGCGACCCCACGCGGGTTGGTTGCGCTCGCTCGTCGCGCCGCTCGCAGATGATGCGGTGGGAGCGACGACGGGTTATCGCTGGTTTGTTCCGGCGCGCGGCGGGGCAGCTTCGCATTTGCGCTCCGTGTGGAACGCTTCAATCGCTTCGGCGCTCGGCGGCAATCGCAGAGGGAACTTTTGCTGGGGCGGCTCGACCGCGATTCGTCGGAGCACGTTCCAAGAGTTGAACGTGCTTGAAGCGTGGCGCGGCGCGCTCTCGGACGATTTCGCTTTAACGAACACTCTGCAACGGGCGCAGCGCGGTATTCATTTCGTCCCGCGTTGTCTCGTCATTTCAAATGAAGATTGCACATTCCAGCAACTCTTGGAGTTCACCACGCGGCAGATGAAGATCACGCGCGTTTACGCTCCGCGCCTGTGGCAGATCGTGCTGTGGTCGAATCTCTTTTTCGGATTCATGTTCTTCGGCGGAATTCTGCTCGTCGCGGCGCGCTCGTTGGGCGGGTTGTCATACGCCGTGCCGCTCAGTTTGCTGCTTGCTATGTTCGCGCTCGGAGCGACGAAGGCGGGTTTGCGTTTGCGCGCTGTAAATTTGTCGCTCGGAGTTTACCGCCAACCGTCAACCGCGAACGCCGTTGCGATCCTCGCGCATCTTTGCCTGTGGCCGTTTGCCTCCACCTTATATCTCGTCAACGCGCTGGCGTCCCTCTTTTCGCGCCGGATCGAATGGCGCGGCATCCTTTATGAATTGAAATCGGAGCGCGAAACTGCGATCATCTCGCGCGTCGAGAATCGGAGTTCGGAACGGGAGAACGAAAGAGCGCCGGATGCCTCATAAAGCCTTAAAGTTAATTCAACTGCTGCGTTCGACGAAACGCGAGCGGCGACTCGGCACGGTGATCTTCTTCGTCACTTCGCGCTGCAACGCACGCTGCGAAACCTGTTTCTACTGGAGCGAACTCAACCGCCCCGGCGATCTCACGTTCGACGAGATCAAGCGCATCTCGCAAACGATGCCAGCCGTAACAGACCTCTGGCTCTCCGGCGGCGAACCGACCTTACGCCGCGACATTTCAGACATCATTGACCTGTTTGTGGAAGAGAACGGCGTGCGCCGCGTGATCATTCCGACCAACGCGCTTATCAAAAGCCGCGTCTGTGAAATCGTTGACCGCGCGCTCGGCAGTAATAAAGGAATTGATCTTTATCTCAACATCGCCCTCGACGGTTACGGCCGGACGCACGACCGCGTGCGCGGAGTGAAGGGGAATTGGGAAAAGACGCTTGCTTGCATCGAAGCTCTTTATCCTTTGAAGGAGAAATACGCGCACCGCTTTCGGCTTAACGTCAACACCGTCGTCTGCGCGGAAAACTACGGTGAGATCGAAAAGCTTTCGTCGTTTCTGTGGGAGAATTTCAAACTCGACGGGCATTACTTCAATATCATTCGCGGCGAGACGAAGCAGGGAAGCGCAATCAAGCAAGTGCCGCTCGAAGTGTTGCCGGAGATGTACAAGCGCGTCGCGGCTTTAACAAAACGCTACGGCGACCGGATGTTTGAACGGGACGACGCGGCAATTCGCTTCGTTAAAAATGTGGCTTACGTCGGCGCGATCACGACGCACTACCGGACGCAACTCGCCAACTTCAAGAAGCCGACCGCGTGGGGTTTCCCGTGCACGGCGGGCGAAACGTCCGTCGTCATTGACTACAACGGCGACGTGCGCGCCTGCGAGTTGCGCGAAAAGTTTGCTTCGCTTAGGGATTATAATTTCGACTTCGGCAAGCTTTGGGCGCAGCAAGAACGCGCGGAAGAACGCGCGGCGATTGACGGCGGACAGGCTTGCTGGTGTACGCACGTCTGCTTCATCCACGATTCAATGCGCCACTCGCGCCGCGCCTTGCTTGCCGGATTGCCGAAGAATTATGCGCTGCGCGGGAGATGGTGAATAATCTGATCGCAGTGCGTGAGCTGATGAATGACAAGAACGAAAAAGATGTCGCGCGAAAAAGCGGAATGGTTTATGCCGCTGTGTTGTCGCTGCTGTTCTCAGTATTGACGATGTTGTTCGTCGGGTGGGCGTTGGACGCTTGGTTGAAGACGAGTCCTTGGATGCTGGTCGGTGGCATCGTGCTTGGTTCTATCGTCGGCTTCTATCAATTCATCAGGTTAATGTCGAGAACTTAAAGCAAGCTTCCTCGCTCGACAGCGCGCCGCGCTCGCGTGTAAAATCGTCTGTTCTGAAGATGAGTGAAATGATGAACAGTGTGGCAACGAATGCGATTGTGACGGAAGAACCGGATGCGTTCGTCGTCGGGATGGAGCGCCGGATTTTCCGCCTGATGTGTGTGACGGTGGCGTGTGTCGTCGCGGTGAGTTTGTTATTCGCCCCGTGGCGCGTGACGACGGGGTTACTGTTGGGCGGTTTGCTTTCGTTGCTTAATCATCATTGGCTGCGAACGTCGGTTGCGGCGGCGTTTGCGGTGGCGGCTGATGGCGCGCGTCCTCGTTGGGGAATTACGCGGTACGTTTTTCGTTACGCGGTCGCGGCATCCGTGATCGCTTCGGCGGTGATGTTCGACGTTGTTTCCCTGACGGCGACGCTCGCAGGACTGTGTTCGTTTGTGGTCGCCGCGCTCGTCGAAGCTTTGGTGCAAATTTATCAGGCTCTGGTAAACGGGAAGGAATAAATAATGTTCATGTTTTTAGCTGCGGTGGAAGAAGCCGAAGGCGCGCACGGAGGAGGACACAGCACTCCGGCGCTCGTCGAGTTGGTTAATCATTACATCGGCGAACCCGTGCACCATTTTCAACTTCAATACACGAAGCCCGTCTGGGATCAAATCTTCGCAAGGTTCGGGACAACCGCCGAATCGGTGTTCGGAGTTTATACTCCTGAAAACGCCGTGCCTTGGTACACGGTGATGTTCATTGCGGCGTGCATTATCACGGTCGCGGTGATCTGGATTATGCGCGGGCGCATGTCGGAGGGCGAGCCGGGAGGCGGGCAGCAGGTTTTGGAAGTCTCGGTGCTTTCGATTCGCGGGTTGCTGGAAGACATCGTAGGGCCGCACGGGTTGAAATACTTTCCCGTCGTCGCCACGTTTGCGATTCTCATTCTCGTCTCAAATTTGATGGCGCTCGTGCCCGGTTTGCTGCCGCCGTCGGCTTCCACCTCGGTGACGTTCGCTTTAGGCATCGCGTCGTTCGTTTATTACAATTACATCGGCGTCAAAGAGAACGGACTCATGGGGCACTTGGGACACTTCGCGGGCGTGAGCTACTTCACGGGTGCGATGCTGTTCGTGATGGGGCCGGTGATGTTCGTCATCGAATTGATCAGTAACGCCGTGCGCCCTCTGTCGCTTGGGATGCGCCTCTTCGGAAACATTTTTGGCGATGAACAGGTCGGCGGGCAGATCGCGCAGGTCGGCGCGCCTTATACTTACTGGGTTGTGCCCGCGATTCTGATGGCGTTGACCGTGTTTGCGTCGGTGATGCAGGCGTTTATTTTCACTTTGCTTTCGATGATCTACATCGGCGAAGTGTCACACGCGCCGCACGGCGATCACAGTCAGGAACACGGGCACGTTGACGGCAATGAGATCGCCGCGCCCGTGTTGACGTAAGTTGGAAACAAACAGAAGTTCGGCGATCATCCGTTTGCTTTATCACACGCCGACCGCTTTTGCTTTGAACCGAAGCGCGCTTATAAACGACGCGGGCAACACGTGCCAGCGCACGTTGAAGCGCAATTAAAACAAGCGTCTCAAGAAATGGGATGGAAACGATTAGAAGAAGCCCGAACGCTTGGTCGTCAACAACTTGAAAGATGTAGTTTGTGAAGAGGCTGGCATCGCTGGAGCGCGTCGCATCCCAATGCGATGGCGAATACCGGAGGCAAGCGAAATAATACGGCTGCCGACCATTTGGACGGTTCTTCTTAAAAGTCTCCTTCGCTTTTTGAGAACATGAATTTTGTGAGGAGAAATAAGATGAATAAATTTATGAGAATAAGGATGGCGTTCTACACGGTGCTCGGCGCGCTGATGGCCGCCGCGCCCGCGTTAGCGCAAGAGGTGGCGGCTGACAATGCTTCCACCGTATCTAGTTACGCAAGGCTTGCGGCTGGTATCGGCTTTGCGATTGCGGCCGGACTCGGCGCGCTCGGTCAGGGTCGCGTGGCGGCGGCGGCGGCTGAAGGCGCGGCGCGCAACCCCGGAGCGTCGGGTCGCATTCAGATTTTGATGATCATCGGTTTGGCGTTTATCGAAACGCTCGTGATCTTCACGCTCGTGATCATGTTCGCCATCGTCAGACCTCCGGCATAAGTTCTTTTGAACGACAGAGCAGGAAAGCGGGCGCGGCCGCGCAATGGCCGCGCCCGCTTTCACATTGAAGAAGGCAGTCTTTCCAAAAACACATTCATTGCACGCTTCGGAAACGGTGTGATACGCTCAACAACGCGGTTTGCCTCAAAGGACGAGAGGGCGGGACGAAGTTAAGTTGATGAAAAAGTGTCCGAAGTGCGGCAACGAATACGAGACGACGAACACGTTGTGTCCGCTTGACGGTACGGTGCTCGAAAAGACGGGCGGCGATGAACTCGTCGGGCAGACGCTGGCGAGCAAGTATCGCATCGAAGAGCACATCAGCAACGGCGGCATGGGCGCGGTCTATCGCGCGACGCACGTGTTGATGGAGAAATCTGTTGCGATCAAGGTGCTGCACCCGGCTCTCGCCGCCGACGGTAAGATCGTTCAACGCTTCACGCGCGAAGCAAAGGCCGCCTCGCGCATCTCACACCCGCACGCTCTAAACGTCACCGACTTCGGCGAAGCCGAAAACGGCGTGGTCTTCCTCGTAATGGAATACCTGCGCGGGCGGACGCTCAAGGAAGTGATCCGCGAAGAGGGGACGATGCCGCTCGCGCGCGCCGCCGAGATCATCCGCCAAGTGTGCGGCGCGCTTGATGCCGCCCACGCCGAGGGAGTCGTTCACCGCGATCTTAAAAGCGACAACATCATGCTCGAAGAGTTGGGCGCGGGAGATTGGGCGAAGGTGCTCGATTTCGGGATCGCCAAGATTCAGGAATCCGACAGTCACGATCCCGCTTTAACCGCCCCGAATCTCGTCATCGGCACGCCGCAATATATGTCGCCGGAGCAGTGTTCGCAGTCGTCCAACATTGACAACCGCTCCGACATCTACTCGCTCGGCATCATCATCTACGAGATGCTTGCGGGGCACGTGCCGTTTACGGCCGATTCGCCGACCGAGATCATGATGAAGCATTTGCAGAATGCGCCGCCCTCGATCTCGGAAGAACGAAAAGATTTGCCCGTCGAGGTGAGCGGCGTGATTACGCGCGCACTCGCCAAGCGACCGGAAGATCGTTTTCAGTCGGCGGGAGAATTGTCCGAAGCTTTGTCCTTCGCTGCCGAAGCTTCCGCTTCAAATGCGATTCCTGTTTCGACGACTGCTGTCATCGCTGCTTCAACCGCCGAAGCGTCCGAAGAACGAGAAGCGGGCGCGGACACCAACCGCATTGTTGTGCCGACCGGAGTCAACGAATCTGCTGCCCACACATCGAACACGGAACACGACGAAGCGACGATTCTTCATCCGGGCGCGCCGACGGGTGGACAATCAGAAGCGCAGTTTATAGAGCGTCGTGTCGCTGCTGATGTGCCGCCTTCAACGCCGGGCGGCATCCCTTTGCGCATCGCCGTTCCAGCCCTCGCGCTGCTCGCCTTCGCCGGTCTCATGGCTTACGCTTTTACGCTCGATGCGAGCCGCCAACCCGTGACGAACAGCGTGAGCGCGCCGCTCGCCAGCGACCCTAACAGTCAGCCTGTGCAACCCACCGCCCCGGCGACCGGCGAAAGCGAACGAAACATCGCTCCCGCCTCCGTTCCCGCCGCATCAACTGCGACCGGCGGCGGCGCATCAGCCTCAAGCACAACTAACAGAAACGAGGCACAGGGCACATCGGAATTGCCACTGACGCCCTTGGACGCGAACGCAAACGAGAGCAGCAGCAACGCAAACACCAACGCGGAACAACAAAACGATAACAGCGCGGGTGAAAACAGCAATGCGGAGCCGACCCCTGCCGCTTCGTCCAACCGCAACACGAATCAACGGCGTAACGCTCCGCCGACGCAAGCCACTCCGCTCCCCGCCGACGATCAGGATGAGCCTTCATCCCCGCCTCCTGCGAGAAGAAGACAGCAGCAACAACAACCCTCAACTAACGCGCCGCCACCACCGCCCGCCGCCGTTCCACCGCCAAGTTTACCCTGACCTTCTACCGCATCGGGCAATGCACTTGTAGTTGCCTCTACTTTATTTGCGCATCGCTATGATTAACGCTTAAAAACTTCACGTATCAGCGCAAGCAGTTTGGCTTCGTCGTCAAATTCAAGTTTCGCTTCGAGCACGTAGCAGGGAAGCGAGAAGTTGAGCGAAGCGAGTTTAACCGCGTCTTTAGCTGTCGTTAGCAACACGCGCGCGTTGTGTTCCGAAGCCGCTCGCACAAGTTCATCCGCATCCTGTTGCGTATAAGGATGATGATCGGGGAAAACTTTTTCGAGCGCTACATTGAATTTGTCATTCCTGACGTGCCTGACAAAAGCTTGCGGATTGCCGAGCGCGCAGAAGACGGCTATCGGATAACATGAAGGATCACGCTCAAAATTTTGATCAATGTGAGCGGATGAAAGCGGCCGTAAGTTAGATGTGCGCACGCAGGATAAGATCACCGGACGGCCGCCGCTCAAGCAAGACGCTTCCTCGCTTAATTCTCCGATGTTCGTTGCTTGCTCGGCGCGCGTGATCACGATGCAATCCGCGCGCTGAAGTGCGCCCACTGGTTCGCGCAAACGTCCCTGTGGCAGCAGCCTCCCGCCGCCCCAAGGATCGCTCGCATCAATTGTGACGATGTTGAGATCGCGCTCGACGCGCAGGTGTTGAAAGCCGTCGTCGAGAATAAAAGCGTCGCTCCCTAAATTCTTGATCGCCCACCGCGCCGCGCCTGCGCGATCACGGTCACTTACAACGGCCGCTACGCCCAGCAACTTCTCCGCCAACAAACGGGGTTCGTCGCCGCCAATACGCGCATCGGCTAAAAGCTGTTCGCCGTCGGAGACAACGACGCGCTCACGGATGTTGGCGCGACCGTAGCCCCGCGTGAGAATACACACGCGGCGATCATCTTCCGCGATGCGGCGCGCGATCCATTCAACCAACGGAGTTTTGCCGGTGCCGCCGACGGTGATGTTGCCGACGCTGATGACAGGCGCGGGGATTTTCTCCGAGCGCAAAATGCTTAATCGGTAGAGATGCGCGCGCGCGCGCGCGACTGATCCGTAAAGCGCGCCGAGCGGATTGAGAAGGGGTGCAAAAGTTGAGCGAGACATTGCGAATCCGTTTTGAAGTTTGATCCGTGCCCGCTTGCGGAGTGAACCGACGATCTAAGTTCCGCCGCAAGCTTAGGGCATTTCTCGTTGCTCGAAAAGCGGCTTTAAGAATTCGAGCGTGCGGTTCGATGCGCCGCGATTATCTTCAAGCGCGCGGAAAGCGTTTGCGCCGAGGCGACAGCGTTTGTCCGTATCTTGGAGTAAATCTATGAGAACGCGCGCTAACAGGTCAGGAGCTTGTTCATCTCCGACTGCGGGCAGTTGCAGCAACGCTTCGCGCTGAAGAAAAGTCTTTGTAACGGAAGCGAAGTTGTGCGTGTGCGCGCCCGTCACGATGGGGACTCCGGCGGCGGCCGGTTCGAGGATGTTGTGCCCGCCGTACGGCGCGAGGCTGCCGCCCACGAAGACAATCGTGGCAAGCGAGTAAACGTGCGGCAGTTCACCGATGGTGTCGAGTAAAATAGTTTCGCAATCGGCATCTCTGGGCGATGCCGGATACGTGCGGCGCGTCCATGAGAAATTTGAAGCTTGAATCAGCGTTGCGACTTCACTGAAGCGTTCGGGGTGACGCGGGGCGACGAGCAATCGGGGTTCAAGCAAATTCGATTCGTTCGCACGAAGTTGAAGTTGAATTTTACGAAACGCTTCTAATAAAATTCTTTCTTCCGGCGCGTGCGTGCTGGCCGCGACAATGAGAGGACGTTGTTTATCTTTGAAATTGAAGCGCGCCGAAAGCTCGTCGGGTAAAGCGTGTCCGCCACTATCAAGTTGCGCGTCGAACTTCAAATTGCCCGAAACCTTGATGCGTGCGGGGGGAAGTCCGAGCGCTTCGATGCGCGCGGCGTCCGTCTCGGCCTGCATGACGGCGAGCGTTACGTCGTTCAAAACCCTGCGCATAAAAAACTTGACGAGCGCGTAGCGGCGAAACGATTTTTCGGAGATGCGCCCATTGACCACTGCGACTGGAACGCCGCGACTCCGGCATTGACGAAGAAAATGTGGCCACAGTTCCGTCTCCATCACCAAAACAAGTGATGGAGCGATACGGTCGAGCGCGCGTCGCACCGTCCATGCCCAATCGAAAGGAAAATAAAAGACAAGCGCAGCCACTTCCTTGAAGACATCACGCGCAACTCTCTGCCCGGTGAGCGTGGTGGTGGAGACGACGATTTTGTGCGAAGGGTAACGCTTCATAAGCGTCTCCGCGAAGCTGCGTGCCCCTTGCGTTTCGCCGACCGAGACGCAGTGCAACCAGATGATCTGTCCTTCCCCGCGCCCGTCAAACTGCGGCAGTTCACCTAAACGCTGGCGAAAACCCGCCGCATACTTGCCGTGCCGCAACGCATCGTAAAGGAAACGCGGAAGCAGCAGAAGGAAGCCAAGCGTAAGCAGAAGGCTGTAGAAGAGATACATAGTTATGAGTGATGAGTAATGAGTGACGAGTAAGAACAACATCTTTTTCTCATCGCTCATTACTCATCACTCATTACTTATGTTATTTCGCTCGTTCGATGTAGCGACTTTCGACGGGGGAGACGCGGATGCGGTCGCCTTCGTTGACGAAGGGCGGCACTTGGATCGTCACGCCGTTCTCAAGTGTGGCCGGTTTGTTGACGTTCGAGACGGTCGCGCTTTTGATCGTCGGCTCGGTGCGCGTCACGGTGAATTCAAGCGAAGCGGGAAGTTCGATGCCGATGGGCGCGCCTTCGTAGAATTCGGCTTGAATACGAAGCCCCGGCGTGAGCCACTGCGCCATGTCGCCTAAATCTTCTTCCGACAAAGCGGTTTGCTCATAATTTTCCGTGTTCATAAAGTGGTGGCTTGAGCCGTCCGAGTAGAGATACTCCATCTCGTGCTGCTCCATCTGAGCTTTGTCCACCGTGTCGGCGGAGCGAAAGCGATGCTCGAAGGACGCGCCGGTGCGCACGTTGCGAAGTTTGGTTTGCACCATCGCGCGCAAATTTCCCGGCGTGTGATGCCGGAATTCAACCACCTTGCAGGGCTGCCCCTCGAAAACGATCACCATGCCGCGCCTGATCTGAGTTGCTGGAATTGCCATAAAGTTTCTTTTACCTTCGTCACGAAATTACGAATACAAATGTGCATGAAAACATCCCTCATGCGTCAGAGTAGCTGTTGAAACCGGATAGTTTAACGAGGCGTATGGCTTCTTGTCCAGCGCAGGATTTTGGAGTCGCGAAAATTTAAGGGGTGTGATGTGATTTTAAGAAGCCGGAAAAGCGGGCGTGAAGCGCTCGAAGCATAAGTTAAGAAAACCGTTGCTTCAACACGCTTCCCGCCCGCTCACTGCCGGAGGAGTCCCTGTCCTGAAAACAGTAAACGCTTCAAACGCCGAAAGGTTGCAAAAACTTGAGAGATTGCAAAAAACTTGTCGAATGATTTTTAGGCGGCACGGGCGCGCGAGGTGGCGCGCCGCTCGTCGGAGTTGCGGTCAAGCAAGGCGAGGGCGTCTTGGTAGCGGGCGAAGCGTTGTTCGTCATGCCGGAAAGCTTTTGTGTGATAGACGCGGCGACCGCGCACAAGGCGCGCCGGATGCTTGATGTGAAGCATTTCGTGATAGAGGATAAATTCAACGAACCATTCGGGCACTTCCGGCGCGTCGAGGGTTTTGCTGACGACAATCGTATCATGCACCGCGTCGTGGTGGCCGAGGATGCGGCGCGTGCGGCGTTGCGACCACGTGAGCGAAGGTTTCGGCAACTCGCCGTCGAAGTAGCGTCGGTTGAGGCGATTGAATATACGGTCAAGGTCGTAAGCGCGGCCATGCGCGCCGGAAACTATTTTGCGTCCGCGTCGCTTGCGGGCGAGGTCGGAGAGCCGTAGAGCTTCGGGCGTGCAAGCGTAATCACGGTACGAGCGAAGGTGAATTTCCGGTACGGGGCGGCGCAGAAGCTTGGCGACCAAAGTGAAAGCGAGCGCGCGATGCACGCGCGAGGGCGCGTCTTTTAGAATGTCGGCGATGCGCACATAAATTTTTCCCGAACGCAAGCGAATCGTGTGATTAAGCCCGGCGTAAGGGTAAAAGCGAACATCAATGTCGGGCGCAGGACGACTCGATTCAAAGTGGCGAAAAGCATCTATGAAAAGCAACGCGAGATGTGTTTGATGCGCCGACATAAATAAATTCCTAAAGCGAGCGACTTCGGGCGGCAAGCTATGCTTTCATACCGGAGACGCAAATTCAAATCGCGGTCTCGGTTCTCGGAGAGTTCTTTTTGTCCATGAAAGCTTCCCTGAGATATTAACGGGGCAGCCGGGCGGTCGTCAATAAGTTACATGCTGCTAGCTGTTAAACTATTGATGTGCAAGCAAATACAGCTCCTACCGCGTTCTCATGGATTTTTTATAGGTTAATCTTTTACGATAAACAATTTGAACTCAACAACTTAGATTCACTCTTAAGTTGAATCGCTCGGCGCAGTCACGTTCTGATTGTCGAATTTACAGCCGAGCTTTAATCTTAAACGTATGTTTGCGCGAGTTTTAGCCGATCCGGTATACTGAATTCAGGCTGTGCGCGTTTGACGCACGGCGAGAGGCGTCGGCTCATGGAAACGAATTCTTGACATAAGCCGGAGCGGAAGGTATTAAGTTTATGGAATAGAGGCAAGTTCTCGCCTCGCGTCTCCGCCAATCTTGGGTTGAACGCTCCATCAACGAATTAAATCTATGGCAATTCGCAATTCAATTGCGGGAGATAACAAACTCGACGCGCGCGGGCAAGCCGTGCTGTCGGCGATCATCAAGGAGCATTTCGTGACGGGCGAACCCGTCGGATCGCGCGCCGTGTCGGAGCGTTTCTGCGTCGAAAGTTCGGGGTGGAGCGCGGCGACGGTGCGCAACGTGATGGCGGAGCTGGAAGAATCCGGCCTCGTCGAGCAGCCGCACACGAGCGCCGGGCGCGTGCCGACCGACGCCGGTTATCGTTTCTACGTTGATCACATCATCGTCGGCGACACGAGGCTCTCGCGCGCCGATACGACTTTGATCAACCGGATGCTGCACGACGCGACGACCGGAGATAAAGCGGGCGGCGCGCCGGGGCATTTGATGGAGAAGGTTTCTCATCTGCTCTCCGAACTTTCGGAGAACGTCGGCATCGTCGTCGCCCCGCCGTTCGCCGAGAATCTTTTGCAGCACGTCGAGTTCGTGCAACTCGCGGATAATCGTGTGCTCGTCGTGATGGTCTTTTCGCCGAACCTTGTGCAGAACAAGTTGATCCACATTGACGAGCCTCTCACGCAGATCGAGCTTGAACAAACGGCGCGCTACTTAAACCACAACTTCGCGGGCAAAAGTCTGACCGCGATTCGCAACGAGATCATCGAGTTGATACGCGAGGAAAAGGCGCTCTACGACAAGTTGCTGCGCACAGCCGTTTTGTTGTGCGAGCGGAGTCTTGAGGGTGAGGAAACGGCGACCGGCGACGTTTACGTTGACGGCGCGTCGAACATTCTTTCAAAGCCCGACTTTGCGGACGTGCGGCGGATGCGCGAAATCATGCGCACGCTCGAAGAGAAATCGCGCCTCGTTGAAATCTTAAACGAATGCTTGACGCGCGATTCGGCGTTTGGCGATGTGCGCGTTGTGATCGGGCGCGAGAATTATTTGCCCTCGATGCAGAATTGCACGTTCATTACGGCTGCCTACCGGCTCGACGCCGGAGAAGCGGTCGGAAAACTCGGCGTCGTCGGCCCTGTGCGCATGGAATACGCGCGGATGATGGCGGTCGTCAATCACGTCGCGCGGCTCATCGAGCGGATGCTGCGCGAAGAGCGCAACGCCGCATAGATGTTCAAGAAGTAAATCTTGGCGGTTGAGCCTCTGCCCGTGCGTTTTAATTTTACACTCCGGCTAAAAAATGAATCTGGAATTGAACAATATGCCTAGAGGCAAGCCAACGTCGGGTCATATTCCGATCCGTTTCGTGGACGAAGAACAGGCGTCGGCAGATGAGCGAAACGCCGCCGATACAAACGAAGACGGCGAGAGCCGTGAGAGTGACGGCGGAGAACTCACGCCCGAAGAACTCGGTCGCGCCTCTTCTTACGAAGACGCCACCGAGATGCAACGTCGCATTGATCGCGGCGAAGAAGGCGAGACGGGGCGCAGCGAGGCTGATGACAGAGACACCTCCGGCGCTCCACATCCATCCGATCTGCCCGAAAACCGCGACGAGCATGACACGACGCCGACCGACCCTGAGGCACGTGACGATTCTTCCTATCCTAAACAGACGGACGACCGCCACAACGCTTCGTCCGATCAAGACTTGTCGTCTGCGGCCGCTTCGGGTCCCGCGCTCGCCGAGTTAATTGCGACGCGCGCCGAGTTGCGTAGGATGGATGGTGAAATACAAAAGATCGAAACGGAGCGCGGCGACTTGCGCGACCAACTTGCGCGACGGCAAGCCGAGTTTGATAACTACCGCAAGCGCATCGAACGTGAACGCAGCGAATCCTACAACGGGATCGTGGGCGACGTGGTGAATAAGCTGCTGCCCGTAGTTGATAATCTGCGTCGGGCGTTGGACGCGGAAGCGTTTGCCAAAGCGGGGGAGTCAAATGAGTTTCGCCACTTCCTCGATGGCGTTGAACTGATTTATAAACAGCTCAATGATGTGCTTCAAAAGTACGGGGTTGAGCCTGTCCCGACCGTCGGCAAGCCTTTCGATCCGCGCATTCACGAAGCGATTGCCACTGCGCCGAGCAACGAATATAAGCCGGACACGGTGATCGAAGAGATCGTGCGCGGCTATCGCCTCGGCGACAAACTGTTGCGCCCAGCGATGGTTAAAGTTGCAACCTGATGGTGACGCCTCCGAAGTTGAAGTTTTAATCTTTTCCTTTGTTTGCGCCTCGGCGCTCGAATTTGCCTTATGGGTAAAATAATCGGAATTGATTTAGGAACGACGAACTGCTGCGTCGCGGTTTTGGAAGGCGGCGCAACGCAGATCGTCCCGAACAAAGAAGGCGGGCGCACGACGCCTTCCGTCGTCGGCTTCACCGATAAAGGCGAGCGCCTCGTCGGGCAGATGGCCAAGCGGCAGGCGGTGACGAACGCGGCGAACACCGTCTACGCCGTCAAACGTCTCATCGGTCGTAAATACGATTCGCCCGAAGTTGAGCGTGCGCGGGAAACGTCCGCCTTTGAGATCGTCGCATCGGAGAACGGCGACGCGCGCCTCTGCGTGCAGGATCGCGTCTACAGTCCGCAGGAAATCTCCGGCATTGTCCTGCAACGATTGAAGGCAGCGGCCGAAGATTTTCTCGGCGAGTCCGTCACCGAAGCCATCGTCACCGTGCCCGCGTATTTCGACGACACGCAACGACAGGCGACGAAGGACGCCGGAAAGATCGCCGGACTCAAGATTGACCGCATCATCAACGAGCCGACCGCCGCCGCCTTAGCCTACGGCCTCGGACGCAGCGAATCCGAGCGCGTCATCGTCTACGATCTCGGCGGCGGCACGTTCGACGTTTCCGTGCTTGAAATCAACGACGGCGTTTTCGAGGTTCTCTCAACTTCCGGCAACACTTCTCTCGGTGGCGAAGATTTTGACGAGCGCATCGCCCTCTGGATGATCGACGAGTTTCGCAACGAAACCGACATTGATTTGCGCCAAGACCGGCTTGCCTTACAGCGCCTCAAAGAAGCGGCCGAACGCGCCAAATGCGAACTCTCGTCGCTCACGGAAACGAACATCAACCTGCCCTTCATCGCCGCCGACGCTTCGGGGCCGAAACACTTTATCAAGACTTTGACGCGCGACGGCTTTGAAAACCTCGTCGGCGATCTCGTCGAGCAAACCATCGAGCCGTGCCAGAAAGCTCTCTGGGACGCGAAACTCAGGGGGGGCGACATTGACAAAGTGTTGCTCGTCGGCGGTCAGACGCGCTCGCCCATCATCCATCGCACCGTGCAGGAAATCTTCGGGCGCGAGCCTTCGGCGGAGATCAACCCCGACGAAGTGGTGGCGATGGGCGCGGCGATTCAAGGCGGCGTGTTGACGAACGACGTGAAAGACATTGTGCTCTTAGACATATTGCCCTTGAGCCTCGGCGTCGAGACGCGCGGCGGGTTGTTCACAAAAGTCATTGACCGCAATTCAACGATCCCTTTGCGCAACACGCTGACGTTTACGACGGTCGTTGATAATCAATCATCGGTTGAGGTGCACATCCTTCAGGGCGAGCGCGAAGTGGCCGAAGGCAATCGTTCGTTGGGCAAGTTTGAGCTTGTTGGCATTCCGCCCGGGCCGCGCGGCGCGGCGCAGATCGAGTTGACGTTTGAGGTTGACGCAAGCGGCATTCTTTCTGTGTCGGCGCAGGAGAAGAACACGGGACGCCAGCAGGAGTTGCGCGTGACGCCGAGTTCAGGTTTGTCGCCGGATGAAATCGAACGCTTGATGCTCGAAGCGGCGGACGCCGCAGACACCGACCGTCAAACTAAAACGGTGGTAGGCCTGCGCAACAAGCTGGAGAGCCTTATGCGTAACACGCGACGCACGCTCACGGAGTTTGGCAACTTACTGTCGAGCGAAGAAAGGCAAGCAGCGAGCGGTACGCTGCAGGAAGCGGAAGCGAAAACAAAATCCGACGACCCTGATGAGATACGGGGGGCGACCGCTGCGGTCGAACAACTTGGTGCGCAGCTTACAACGCTCATGTTAAATCAACCATCTGAACCGAACGGCAGATCGTCAAATCAATCATCCGAATCAAGCGACACATAATGTAGTGAACAAAGACGAGTGACGGGCGGCAAGTGAGAATCAAACTTTTTATCTTGTGACCCGTCGCTTGTTACTTCTTCTGTTAATAAATGAGCAGCAAACGAGATTATTATGAAGTGCTTGGCGTCGGGCGCGGCGCGAGCGATGTGGAATTAAAAAGCGCCTACCGTAAACTCGCCGTCCAATTTCACCCGGATAAAAATCCGGGCGACGCGGCGGCGGAAGAGAAATTCAAAGAAGCGGCCGAAGCTTACTCGGTGCTTTCCGACCGCGATCAGCGCGCGCGTTATAATCGCTTTGGTCACGCGGGCGTTTCCGGCGCAGGCGCGGGAGCGAACTGGGGCGGAGCGGCCGGTTTCGGCGGCATCGAAGACATCCTCGGCGATCTCTTCGGCTTCGGCGACGTGTTCGGCGGGCGCGCTGGCGGCGGTGGCAGCGCGCGCCGCACGGCCGCGCAACGCGGCTCTGACCTGCGCTACGATCTGGAGATTACGCTCGAAGACGCCGCGCGCGGCATGACCGCCAACTTGCGCATTCCGCGCCTCGAAGCTTGCGACACCTGTGAAGGCACGGGCGCGGCTCCCGGCACGCAACCCGAAACCTGTTCGACGTGCGGCGGCGCCGGTCAAGTTCGCTATCAGCAAGGTTTCTTCTCGGTTGCCCGCACCTGTGCGACGTGTCGCGGCACGGGGCGCATCACAAAAACGCCGTGCGAAACTTGTCGGGGGGCGGGGCGCGTTGAGCGAGAGCGGACGATGGAGGTGAGGATTCCGGCGGGCGTCGAGACGGGTTCGCGTCTGCGCATCGCGGGCGAAGGCGAGGCGGGCGCGCAGGGCGGCCCCGCAGGCGATCTCTACGTTGTCATCCACGTCGGGGAACACGAGCGGTTTGAGCGGCAGGGAAGCAATCTTTACGCGAGCGTCCCCGTCACATTCGCGCAAGCCGCGCTCGGCTCGGAGGTCACGGTCGCAACGCTTGACAGCGATCAGGGGGTGAAGATTCCGGCGGGCACGCAGACGGGAACGGTCTTTCGCCTCAAGAATCAGGGGATGCCGATCTTGGGCGGACGCGGGCGCGGCGATCTCTTCGTTTCCGTGACGGTCGTTACCCCGACGACGCTCACGCGCGAACAGCGCCGCATCCTCGAACAACTCGCCGATATCGAAGATAAAGACGTTCAAGACGAAGGGTTGATCGATAAAGTGCGAAACATCTTCGGCTAGAGCTTCGGAAAACTCGCCTTCACGAACAGGTCGCCCTCAATCTGGAAGGCGACCTGTTTATTTTGGAATGTTTGGTATCAATACAAATCGCGTCAACATTGTACGCGGGTTGATTTACTTAAGAACGAAACCTATTACCGGATATTTATTGACCAAACGTTTTAAGAGCAATCAAATTAGTGGTTTATGCCGATTATCATTCAACATTGTTGTTTCGGCATACTCTTTGCCTAAAGTGTTGGCAGATAAGAATTCTTCTCCAAACGAAGAAAGTGCAAAGCGAGGACAAATAGTTATGAAGCAACACAAAATCACGAGTATCTGTGCAGCATTACTGTTAACTTTATTTTCATCCGCCGCGCTTGCCGCAAATGACGGCAGTACTGACACGGATTCACGCATTGTTGACGCGAAAGTTGTCGAAGTGTCCGATGCGCGCATCTCTGTCATTGCTCAAACGGGAGTTGAACATGTTATCGCAATAAACGAGAGCGGAACGAAAGTGTCTGTAAGTGGGCGCGCTATTTCTTTGAAAGACGTGCGCGAGGGAGACATTATTACCGTTGAACTTGACGCCGACAGCCCGGTGAAACTTGCAAGAAATATCGCCATTTCTAACAATTCGCAAATAGCACGGTCTCGCCGGTAGAAAGCTGACGCGAAAAGCGTCCCTCAAATCTCCGGCACTTGAAGCCGCCTTGCACCTCGTAGCAAGGCGGCTTTCAAATTTTAGAATCTACATTACAAGCGGTAATGCACCTTGCCGCGTCCGATTTTATCTTGCTCCGCGTTAACATCCAGGAGACGTAGAGACGCATCGGCGTTCAGGTCAAGGTTCGCGTGCGCGCCCGCCTGAAGTTTCACTGTTCCTGCGGCGGCGATCATCGCTGCGTTGTCGGTTGACAAATGCGCTGAAGGAAAATAGGCGTTGATATTGAGACGCGCCGCCGCCGCGCCCGCCGCCTCTCTCAGCGATTTGTTGCACGCCACGCCTCCCGCGACGATCAACGTGCGCGGTTCGTATTCGACGGCGAAATGTTCGGCAGTTGTGACGAGCGAACGCACCACGACGCTCTGAAAACTTGCGGCTAAATTCTTCGCCGCTTGCGTCGGTTCACCTTCTTCATCAAACGTAACCAACTCCGTTTCGCGCAGATGTTTCATAACAGCCGTTTTCAGCCCGCTGAAACTAAAATCCAAACTTCGGTCGCTCATGCGCGGCACTTTGAAACGAACGGCGCGCGCGTCGCCTTCCGTCGCAAGTCGTTCGATCAGGGGGCCGCCCGGATAACCCAATCCGAGCATCTTCGACACTTTGTCAAACGCCTCGCCCGCAGCATCGTCGCGCGTGCGCGCAAGCGTCCGGTACACTCCCGGCTCCTCAACGAGAAAAAGATTCGTGTGCCCGCCGGAGACGATGAGCGCGAGCGCCGGGTATTCGACCGGAGGGTTTTCAAAAACCACCGAGTAAATGTGTCCCTCGATGTGGTTGACTCCAACGAGCGGCCGCCCCAGCGCGTAAGCCATTCCCTTGGCGAAGGAAAGCCCGACGAGCAGCGAACCGATCAGCCCCGGCCCTGAAGTTACCGCCACGCCGTCAATTTCCTGTTTGCCCACTTCAGCGCGCGCGAAGGCTTCCTCGACGACGGGCACGATCTTTTCGAGATGTTCGCGCGAAGCGAGTTCGGGGACAACGCCGCCGAAGCGTTCGTGAGTTTTAGTTTGCGAAGAGATGACGGAGGAGACGAGTTCCCGCCCGTCGCGCACAATTGCAGCGGCCGTTTCATCGCATGAACTTTCTATTCCGAGAACGAGCATGGTGGAAGCCTAAAGGTATGAGCTTGCCGGGAAACAAGAAGGGACGGAAGGCGGAGCACTTGACTATAACCGCTTGCGATTTATAACTGTGCGGTGGCATTTTCTTCGTCCCCGCTAAAAGTTGTGTCGTCTTCCATGTAGGGAAGTTCGACCGTGATCGGATCGGAGTCGGGCGCGGGGATATCGTCGCCGGTGAAGCGCGCGAGCAGGACGGTGATGTTGTCTTCGCCGCCGCGAGAATTCGCTTCGTCAATGAGTTTGTCGCAGGCTTTAATCATGTCGCCGCCAGACGCTTCAAGAATTATCTGCATATCTTCAGCGCGTAGTTTGCCGGATAAACCGTCGCTGCATAGAAGCAGCATATCGCCTTGACTAACGCGGACGCGCACCGTTACGGGCGCGAGTTCGCCTTGCGCGCCGAGGGCTTGGAGGATCACGTTGCGAAACATATGCGTCTCCGCCTCCTCTTCGCTGATCTGCCCGACATCAACGAGTTGCTGCACAAGCGATTGATCTTTCGTCGCCTGCTTTATCTCGGAGCCGCGAACGACGTAAGCGCGGCTGTCGCCGACTTGCAGAAGATCGAGCGTGCCATTCGTGATCGCCGCGCCCGTAAACGTCGCGCCCATCCCGGCATAGCGCGCGTCTTCCTGCCCGCGATGGTGAATTGCAAGGTTAGCGTAGACGGTGGCATCACGCAGACGATCAATGAGCGTCGCATCTTCGCCGTTACTTTTACCTCTTTTGTTTGCTTCGTCCGCGTTGCTTTCGACGAGCAGATCGCGCACCGTCTCGACCGCCATGCGGCTCGCTACGTCGCCCGCGAGCGCGCCGCCCATGCCGTCCGAAACAACTAAAACGATGCCTTCGCCTCCGACTTTAACGCGGCACAACTCTTCCGGCGGGCGCACCCCGTCTGTACCCGCCCACGAACGCGCCGACGACAAGTCAAGCACGAGCAAGTTATCTTCATTGCCTTGACGAACACGCCCGATGTCCGTCTTTGCATATAAATCTACGATCATAAAAAAAAGAGTGATGAGTGATGAGTCATGCGTGACGAGTAAAAACAAGTTTTTCGCTCATTGCTCATCATGCATCAGCCATTACTTTTCGACTATGCCTTATCTAACGCTTGATCGAGGTCGGCGATAATGTCCTCCGTGTCCTCAAGCCCGACGGAGATGCGCACAAGTCCGTCAGTGATGCCGATGCGCTGGCGCGTCTCCACGAGCACTGAGGCGTGCGTCATCGTCGCCGGATGAGAAATCAAAGTCTCCACCCCGCCTAAGCTTTCGGCCAGCGTGCATAATCGCACCGCTTCAAGAACTGTGCGCGCCCGCTCAAGCGAGCCGACATCGAAAGCGACCATGCCGCCGAAACCTTTTTGCTGCCGCTTGGCGAGATCGTGTTGGCGGTGTGAGAGCGAACCCGGATAGTAAATCTTCTCGACCTTCGGATGCTCTTCCAGAAACGCCGCGATTGCGCGCCCCGACTTGTCGTGTTGCTCCATGCGCACGGCAAGCGTCTTTGTGCCGCGCAACACAAGCCACGAATCGAACGGCGAGAGGATCGCGCCCGCGCCGTTTTGCACAAAGCCAAGCCACTCGGCATCTTTCTCATCGTTAAGAACGGCGACGCCGCCCACGCCGTCCGAATGGCCGTTCAAATACTTCGTCGTCGAATGCACGACGATGTCAACGCCGAACTCCATCGGGCGTTGCAGGTAAGGCGACATAAACGTGTTGTCGCAGACGACGCGGACGCCGCGCGCGTGAGCCACGTCGGAGACGGCTTGCAAATCCGAGATGATCATCACGGGGTTCGTCGGCGTTTCTAGAAACACCATCCGCGTGTTGTCTTTGATCGCCGCTTCAACATTTGAAGCGTCCGAAGTGTCAACAAAGCTAAACTCAATTCCGTAATTTGAAAGTATGCGCGTGAAAAGGCGGAACGTGCCGCCGTAAGTGTTATCGGAGACGATAACGTGATCGCCTGCGTGCACCAAACGCAAGATGGCATCAATCGCCGCCATTCCCGACGCGAAAGCGTAGCCGAACTTCGCTCCTTCAAGCGCGGCGATGTTGCGCTCTAAGGCAAGCCGCGTCGGGTTCTGCGTCCGCGCATACTCGAAGCCTTTATGTTTGCCGAGTCCCTCTTGCGCGTAAGTCGAGGTTTGATAAATCGGAACTGTGACCGCGCCCGTCGTCGGGTCAGGTTCATTTCCTGCGTGAATCGCTTTTGTTGAAAAACCCATAAGTGTTAGCGAGCAGTAGGCTGTAAGCTGTGAGCAGCAGGAAAAGCAGGTTTGTCTTCACTGCTTACTGCTCACAGCTTACTAATCAAAAATTCCCTGACTCATGTAGCGTTCGGCGCCGTCGGGCAGAAGCGTGACGACGCGCTTGCCCGCGCCGAGACGTTCGGCGATGCGGCGCGCCCCGGCCGCGGCCGCTCCTGAAGAGCCGCCGCACAAAACGCCTTCCGTCTGCGCGAGTTTGCGCACCACTGCATAAGCTTCCGCGTCGGTGATCATCATCACTTCGTCCACCACGCGACAATCGTAGACGGGTGGAATGAATTGCGACTGCCCGATGCCTTCAACCTTGTGCGATCCCGGCTTTCCGCCGCCGAAGATCGATCCCTCCGGTTCGACGAGCACACAGAACGCTTGCGGGTTAATCTTTTTCACCGCGCGCGCCACGCCCGTAAAAGTTCCAGCCGTGCCCGCGCCCATCACCACCGCGTCAATGCGCCCTTCCATCTGCTCGATGATCTCTTTCGCCGTCGTCTCTTCGTGGTAACACGGATTCGCCGGATTCTCAAACTGCTGCGGCACGAAGCTGTCAGGAATCTGATCGCACAACTCGCGCGCCCGCTCAATCGCGCCCTTCATCCCCGCCTCCTTCGAGACGTATTCGATCTCGCCGCCCAAGGCTTCCATCACCTTCATCTTTTCGCGCGAGTAGCCTTCGGGCACGCACAGGATCACGCGGTAACCGCGCGCCACGCCGACGAGGGCAAGCCCGATGCCGGTGTTCCCGGCCGTCGGTTCGATGATGGTCGCGCCGGGGCGAAGGCGACCGTCGCGTTCGGCTTCAAGGATCATCCCCAGTGCGGCGCGATCTTTCACGGAGCCGCCGGGATTCAGGTATTCAAGCTTCGCGTAGATGTCGGCGAGCGGCGGGCGGGCGAATCTAGCGAGGCGAAGCATCGGCGTGTGCCCGACGATCTCCACAATGTTTTCAGCAACTGCGAGGGTCATTCAAATCCCCGAAAGTGGTTTAGCGAGCGATCCGGGGCGGGACTCACCGTCTGCGGGTGCGCTCCAGAATCTAGCATGGTAGTCGCCCCCGATGAGTGCTGTCAAATTCTGTAACACTTCGGTCGCCGCGCACGCTGTAGCGTCCGAGATGCGAATGTTTGACACCGCGCAGTATACCGCGTTATCGTCCAATCCCGTGAATCACCCGGGCACACCGACGCTAGCCGTTGCGATCATTCCTGCTCGTTATAACTCGACGCGCCTTAACGGTAAACCACTTCTCGAAATCTCCGGACGACCCATGATTCTGCACGTCGTCGAACGCGCGCTCGCCGCCGAAACGGTCAGCCGCGCCATCGTCGCCACCGATGACGAGCGAATCTACGCGGTGGTGCGCGACGCGGGTTACGAAGCCCTGATGACCCGCCCCGACCATCCGACGGGCAGCGACCGCCTCGCGGAAGTCGCCGCCCGACTCCGCGACACGGAGATCATCGTTAACGTTCAAGGCGATGAGCCTTTGATCTCGCCGCAAACGATTGAACGCGCCGTGAATGAGATGATCAAACGAAAGGAAGCGGACGTTGTCACGACGTGCGAGCCGATGACGAGCGCGAGCGAAGTGTTGAGTCCTGACGTGGTCAAAGTCGTCACGAACGGGGCGGGGCGCGCTATCTATTTTTCGCGCGCGCCCGTGCCCTTTCCGCGCGACGCGGTGCGCCAACACAAAACACTCGAAGCCGCGCTTGAGTGTGAACCGGCTTTGCTCAACAACTTTCGTAAACACACCGGGCTTTATGTTTACCGTCGCCGCTTTTTGTTAGAATACGCGAGTTGGACGGCGACCGCGCTCGAAAACACGGAGGCGCTCGAACAACTTCGGATGCTGGAGCGCGGCGCGACGATCCATGTGGTAGAGTCGGCTGCGCCGTCAATCGGCGTTGACACGCGAGAAGATTACGAGCGCGTGCGCAAGATTATTGAGGAAGCTTGAAAGCTTTGTTCGTCGGAGAAGTTCGCTTTGTAAATTCGTTCTCCACATTGCGAATTTAAGAATTTCAAATTTGGAATTCAAATCTGCGATCTCCGATGTCGAATCCTTTTAACTTATGAGCGATTGTATCGGGTTAAGCGTCATCCTTCTTTGCGTCGCGTGCGGATTTTTCGGGCTGGCGCGCTTGAGCCGACCCCGCGCGGAGATTTCGATTGAAGAATACGAAAAGCGCGTGAGAGAAAGTCCAAGTTTGTTGAGCGCCGGGATCACGGGTTTGCAGAAGATTTTAGAACCCGGCGCGCGGCAATCAATTGAGGCGCAAGAGGAGTTGCGCGAGGGACGTTACAACAAGGGGCAGGCGGTTGGCGACGGAGACGAGGCGGGGACGGATTCAAATTCAGCTTCAGCAGACGACAAAAAAGATGCCTAAATATATTTTCGTGACGGGCGGCGTGGTTTCGAGTTTGGGAAAGGGCTTGGCCGCTTCATCCATCGGTTGCCTTCTGGAAGCGCGAGGCTTGAGCGTTTCGTTAATGAAATTTGACCCGTACATCAATGTTGACCCTGGCACGATGTCGCCCTTCCAGCACGGCGAAGTGTTTGTTACCGACGATGGCGCGGAAACCGATCTTGATCTCGGCCATTACGAACGCTTCACCGACGTTCATCTCTCGCAGGCGAACAACTGGACGACCGGAAGAATCTACCTCTCCGTGATCGAAAAGGAGCGTCGCGGCGATTACCTCGGAAAAACCATTCAAGTTATTCCGCACATCACGGACGAGATCAAACGCGCGGTGCGGAAAGTTGCCGAAGGGGAAAACCCGGACGTGGTGATCGTCGAGATCGGCGGCACGGTCGGCGACATCGAAAGCTTGCCGTTCCTCGAAGCGATCCGGCAGATGGGCAACGAGGAAAAACAGGAAGGCGCGATCTTCGTTCACCTCACGCTCGTGCCGTATATCGCGGCGGCCGGAGAGTTGAAAACGAAGCCGACGCAACACTCCGTCCGCGATCTGCGCGAGATCGGCATCGCGCCGGATATTCTGTTGTGCCGTTCGGAACGACCGCTCTCGCGCGACTTGCGCTCGAAGATCGCGCTTTTCTGTAATGTGACGGAGCAAGCGGTTATTTCCGCGCAAGACGTTTCGACGATCTACGAAGTGCCGCTTGCTTTCCACGATCAAGCACTCGATGAGTTGATCGTGCAAAAACTCGGACTCGCCACCCAGAACGCCGCGAGCGATCTCACGCGGTGGCGCGAACTCGTCTCGATTGTGCGCGATCCGGCCGCAGGCGAAGTCACCATCGGAATTGTCGGCAAATACGTCGAACTCGAAGATTCCTACAAATCTCTGCGCGAAGCTTTAACGCACGGCGGCGTGGCAAATAATCTGCGCGTTAATGTGCGCTGGGTTGAATCGGAAAATTTGACGAGCGAAGAAGCCGAAGACCGCCTGCGCGACTTCGATGCGATCCTTGTGCCGGGCGGCTTCGGGCGGCGCGGCGTGTCGGGGATGATTCGCGCGATCTCTTACGCAAGGCGTTCGCTTACGCCCTACTTCGGCATTTGTCTCGGAATGCAAACGGCCGTGATCGAGTACGCGCGATCAGTTTGTGAACTTGCGGGCGCGGATTCGACGGAGTTTGACGAACAGGCGACACATCCCGTGATCTTCAAACTGCGCGATCTCGTCGGCGTCGAGGAAATGGGCGGCACGATGCGGCTCGGCGCGTGGGTGTGCAAGCTTGCTACGAACAGTCT
>JACCYN010000127.1 GCA_013696465.1 Pyrinomonadaceae bacterium | reverse complement strand
CCCTACGGGACTCTCAGAGTATGCGCCTCGTTTGTCCCAGCACTGTGGAAGTGCTGGGCTATTGTCAAATGTCCCTACGGGACAGCCATGCCGACTCTACTCATATAGCATTCTCTAATGTTTGAGTTCTATATTTCGCGCGGCTTCGACGCCTCCCACAGCAGTTCGGACACGTCCAGAACTTTCATATCGCGCTCGCCCTTGCGCGCGTTGATGCCGTCTTCCATCATCGTCAGGCAGAACGGGCAGCCAACGGCGAGAATTCCAGCGCCCGTGTCAATCGCTTCCTGCGCCCGCTCCTGATTGACGCGCTGACCGGCTGGCTCGTCCACGAAACTCATCCCACCGCCGCCGCCGCAACAGAAACTTTTATTGCGGCTTCGCTCCATCTCAATCAGACTTTGTCTGGACGAGATTTGCACGAGTTCGCGCGGCGCATCGTACACGCCGTTCTGTCGTCCGAGATAACATGGATCGTGAAACGTGATTTTCTGATCCACTCCGTCAAGGGGTTTGAGTTTGCCTTCAGCAACGAGTTTGGCGAGATACTCGCTGTGATGATAGACCTCGAATTTGCCACCGTACTGCGGATACTCGTTCTTGAAAGTGTTGAAGCAATGCGGGCAGGCAGTGATCACTTTCTTGACTTCGTACTTGTTCAAATTCCCGACGTTCTCTTTCGCCAGCGTCTCAAACAAAAACTCGTTACCGATGCGCCGCGCCGGATCGCCGGAACATTTTTCTTCACGCCCTAAAATAGCGAACCGCACCCCGGCCTGTCCGAGCAGTTGCGCCGTCGCGCGCGTGACTCTCTGGTTGCGCTCGATGAGCGCGCCCCCGCAGCCGACCCACAACAAGACCTCTGCATCTTTCGTCTCGCTCAAGTGCTTAACGTTCAACCCTTCTGTCCAATCAAGCCGCGTCGCCTGCGTGCCGCTGTAGGGGTGTCCGCGTTTTTCGAGCGACATGATCGCGTCCTGCATCGAGTCGGGAAACTCCGCTTCTTCCATCACGAGGTAACGGCGCATATCAACGATCTTCGGCATCTGTTCGATGAAGACCGGGCAGGCTTCCATGCAGGCGGCGCAGGTCGTGCATTGCCAGAGAGCGATGGGTGAAGTGGCGGGAACCGCGCTGATGATCGGCAAAGGTTTGCGCGCTTCCTTATCAGTCGTCGGTTCGTGATCGGCGGGGGTGGTGCTCGCGGGCAGCTTGTTGCCGTTCGCCGTGTCCATTGTCGAGATGAGACCGAAGGCGTCACGCGGGTGTTCGTGCATCAGGTTGCGCAGTTGCAGCACGATGTCGCGCGGCGAGAGTTCTTTGCCGACCGTGTGCGCCGGGCACACCGCCGTGCAACGCCCGCACTCGGTACAGGCGTCGAAATCGAGCAAATCCTTCCACGTAAAACCCTTGAGCGAATTGACGCCGAAACTTTCTGTCTTCTCGAAGTCTATGGTTTTGAGCGACGCGCCGAGCGGGGCGAGATTGGCGGTGTAGATGTTGAGCGGCGCGGTGATGATGTGCATCATCTTCGTGTAGGGCAACCACGCGATGAAAGCGAAACTCACGACGAGATGAAACCACCACGTTCCCCAGTGCGCCCACCCCATCGCTTCAACACTCATCAACGCTCGCGACGCGCGGGCGAAAATATTGCCGAACGGAGACCACGCTCCCCATGGATCGTTCGTCGCCGCGATGCGCCAGCCTTCGACCAAAAATCCTTGCAGGCACAGTAGGAAGATAGCGACCAGAATCAACGTCGCTTCGTCCGTGTAGATGAGTTGCTTCGGACGCTTGAGGTAACGCCGCGCGGCGGCCATCCCGACGCCGACCATCACGAGCGCACCGAAGATATCAACGATGAACGATTGAAAGTAGAGGTAAAAATTACCGCGCATGATCGCCGTCCCGAAGTCCGCATCGAGCGCGACAACCGTTGTCGCGATGGTGAGGATGACGAACCCGTAACTGATCAGGCGATGAAAAAGCCCCGCGTAAAAATTCCGCGCCGTGCGTCTCTGCGCGACAGCGTGTTTGAGCACCAACTTGATGCGTTCAGCCGGGCGGTCGAAGCGCGCGAGGGGCAAGCCCCGACGCCAGCGACTGAAGTGACGGTAGAGGCCGTAACCCGCGATTGCCGCCGTGGGCAGCAACAAAACGTACATCACCCAGATGTGGGAGATGTTCCAATAAATCTGTCGGGTGGCTTCCGCAGAAGAGATCATTATCGTTGGAGCAACAATTGAGACTACTTTTGTAAAGCGGCCAACTTTTCGCGTAGCAACGGCACGACTTTGCGGTAATCTTCGACGATGCCGAAACGGCTGTGCTTGAAGATCGGCGCGTCCGGGTCAGTGTTGATGGCGGCGATCACTTTCGCTTCGGAGATGCCCGCCATATGTTGGCTCGCGCCTGTGATAGCGATACCGAGATACAACTCCGGCGTGACTTTTTTGCCCGTCTGCCCGACCTGCCACGTCGGCGGAACCCAACCCGCGTCACAGGCCGCACGCGACGCAGCCATCTGCGCTCCCAGTAATTCGGCCAGAGGTTTCAACTCGGACGCGAACGGCTCCGGGCCACCGATGCCGCGCCCGCCTGAGACGATCACGCGCGCCTCTTCAAGTCGCGCCTCGCCGCCCGCTTCGCGCTTGCGTTCCACGATGCGCGTGCGCGTGTCCGCCTGAATGTCGAGTGCGGCGCGTGTGATTTCCCCTGCTCCGGCGCGCGGCGGGGCGGGCGCAAACGAGCGGGTGCGCAACCACACGACCGCAGGTGTGCGTTTGAGTTCAATCACGGCCTGAGCCTTGCCGCCGTAAACTTGACGGACAATACGTAAGGCTTCTCCTTCAACACGCACTTCCACACCATCGCCGACCGCGCTCCCATCCAGCCGGTAAGCGAGACGCGGCGCGATCTCCTGACTGTAAGTGTCGTTAGCTAACAGCACGGCGCGCGGTGACATCTCACCACACAGTTGCGCCAGCGCGTTCAAACAAGTCTCCGGTTGATATTCAGCCAACTCCGTTTGACCCGCGACGGTGACGGCATCAGCGATTCGCGCGACTTCTGCGGCGAGTGCGTCCGCCCCCGAACCGATGATGACAGCGAGCAAGCGCCCGCCGAGTTCATCGGCCAAACGCCGCCCCGCGCCCGCGAGACCTTGCGCGGACTTATCGAAATTGGGAGAGGCGAAAAGACAAATACAAACGTCGTTCATAAATTTGACGGCAGGCACTCCTTCGATTGCGCGTTACAACGCGCCCGTTACTTCAACAATGCGCCGGGCGAAGG
>JACCYN010000104.1 GCA_013696465.1 Pyrinomonadaceae bacterium | reverse complement strand
AACTCCCAGCACGGCATCGAAACGACGCGCACGGGCGTGCCTTCTTTTTGTAATGCTTCTCGCGCTTCCAAACAGAGCGCGACTTCCGAACCTGTTCCGATCAAAATCAACTGCGGAGTTTGTTGTTCGCCTTTTTCATTCTGTGCTTCGGCGAGGATGTATGCGCCGTGCCGCGCGCCTTCGGCCGAAGCATGAATCTTGCGATCAATGACGGGGACTTTCTGGCGCGTGAGCGCGAGCGCGGTCGGGGCTTTGCGGCGCAAGATCGCGGTGCGCCACGCCTCTCTTGTTTCGTGCGCATCGGCCGGGCGAATCACAAACAGATTCGGGATCGCGCGCAAGCCCGCGAGTTGTTCGATGGGTTGGTGGGTAGGGCCGTCTTCGCCAAGTCCGATGGAGTCGTGCGTGAAAACATAAATCACTTGCACTTCGGAGAGCGCGGCGAGGCGGATCGTCGGCTTCATGTAATCGGAGAAAACGAGAAACGTGCCGCCGTAAGGAATGAGTCCGCCGTTCAAACTGACGCCCGTCAAACACGCGCCCATCGCGTGTTCGCGCACGCCGAAATGGATAATGCGCCCGTCGTAAGAATCAGCTTCAAAGTCGCCGCCCTCTTTGATGTCGGTGTTGTTTGAGACACCGAGATCGGCCGAGCCGCCGATGAGCGCGGGGATAATGGGCGCAAGCGCGTTGATGACCTCGCCGCTTGAGACGCGCGTCGCAACCGGCTTCGCGTCTTCAAATTTCGGTAGCGCCTCTTCCCAATTCGCAGGCAACTCGCCGCTCACAAGCACGCTCCACTGTTCGCCCGCTTCCGCGTGTTGCTTCGCGTAATTTTCGACGAGCGCATTCCACTCGCTCTCCATTTGCGTGCCGCGCTCTATGCATGAGCGGAAATGCCGCAACGCTTCGTCGGGCACGTAGAACTCACGATCTTCCGGCCACCCTAATTTCTTTTTCGTTTCGCGCACCGCCTCTTCGCCCGGCGCGTCGGAGTGCGCTTTGCGCGTGCCTGCGGTTTTCATCCCGAAGCCGATCACGGTGCGCACGGAGATTAGCGACGGACGCGGATCGTTTTGCGCTTCGCGGATCGCGCGCTCGATGTCTGCCAAGTCGTTTCCGTCTTCAACTCGCGTCGTGTGCCAACCGTAAGCGTCGAAACGCTGTGCGACATTTTCCGAAAAGGCGAGCGACGTGAAGCCTTCAATCGTCACGTTGTTATCGTCGTAAAGATAGATGAGCTTTCCGAGCCGCAGATGCCCGGCGAGCGACGCAGACTCCGAAGCCACGCCCTCCATCAGATCGCCGTCCGAGACGATGGCGTAAACGAAATGATCGATGACGGGGAAATTCTCTTTGTTGAATTTGGCCGCCAAGTGCGCCGCACCGATGGCCATGCCGACGCCGTTGGCGAAACCCTGACCGAGCGGCCCCGTCGTAATTTCAATTCCGGGCGCGAGAATGTTTTCCGGGTGTCCCGGCGTTTTTGATCCCCACTGGCGGAAGTTTTTGATTTCGTCGAGCGCGAGATCATAGCCTGTCAGGTGGAGCAGCGAGTAAAGAAGCATCGAGCCGTGACCTGCGGAGAGAAGAAAGCGGTCGCGGTTCGCCCAGCGCGGATTCTGCGGATTGTGCCGCAAGAATTTCGTCCACAAAACATACGCCATCGGAGCCGCGCCCAGCGGCAAACCGGGATGACCCGATTCAGCTTTTTGCACGGCGTCCAGCGTCAGGGCGCGGATCGTGTTGATGCAAAGTTGGTCGAGCGATTCGTTTTCGCCTTGTTCCTTCTGCCGTGTTGACACGCTCACTTCTTTTTCTCCTCCGTAACTTTCGGTAGATTCGTAGGAAAATTACAAATCGGTTTGCTCGCCCGCGTAATCAATCAGGCGCGCGGTCAATTCGTCTTCGATAAGAATTTTGTAAAGCTTCTGCTGTCGCTCTAGCCCCGCCATGTAGCGGGCGTGATTGTTCGGGTTCGGCTCAAACGTGCGACCGACGGGAGCGGCTATCTCATCAATGTTTTTGATTATGCCCAAACCTTCGAGCGCGAGCAGCGCCACGCCGCGACTCGACGCTTCACGCACGCTTGCAAGCCGGACGGGGCGATTCGTCACGTCGGCTATCACTTGCGTCCACGCGGGCGAGTGCCTGAGCGCGCCGCCCGATGCGCGAATCTCCGCCGCAGGCGCAAACGCTGCGAGCGCCTGTTCGACAAAAGCGAAGCGGTAGGCGACCGCCTCCATCGCGGCGCGTAAAACTTCGACGGGGCGCGTGTCCATCGTAAAACCTAAGATCGCTCCGCGCGCATGCGCCGACCAATTCGTGCTGCGCTCTCCCGCCCAGCACGGCACGATGGTTAAACCATGCGCGTCCGGCTCCATCTTCGCAAGCTCGGCTTCGACGAGTTCTGCATTGTCGCCGACGGTCATCGTCTCCGTCACCCACTCGCGCAGACCGCCGCCGTCCGAGAGCGCGCCGCCGACGAGCACTCGCTTTTCATCCGCGCGGTAACACCACAAACTCGGCGAAACGCTCGCCGGAACTTCCGCTTCAAACAACACGCGCATCGCGCCCGACGTTCCGATCATCAACCCCATTGTCGCAGGCGACGTGCAACCCGCGCCGATGTTGTTCGTCGCTCCGTCGCCGACAGGAGACATCCACCGCGCTCCGGCGATGAGCTTAAGCGCCGGATAACGCTTCGCGCTTTCGCTCGTCAAACGAATTTCCGCCTTCTGTTCGTCCGCCGAGTTGATCGCAGGCAGTTGTTCGGAACTTAACTTCAAAGCGTCGAGCAGCGTTGCATCCCACGTCCGCGTGTGCCCGTCGAAAAGCCCTGTGCCCGACGCCATCGAAAGCGAGATCGTTTGCCCCGCCTTCTCGCCGCATAAACTTCCGTATAAGTATTCACTGAACCCGATCCAACGCCGGACGCGAACGAAAATTCCCGGTTGCGTTGTTTGCAGCCACCGCAGTTTAGCTGGCCAGTAACTCGAATGAAAGCGACAGCCCGTGCGCCGATGCGTCGCGGCTTCGTCGAAGTTTGCGCGCAGGCGCTCGGCGGCCGCGCCCGCGCGCGTGTCAGCCCAACCATAGAC
>JACCYN010000099.1 GCA_013696465.1 Pyrinomonadaceae bacterium | reverse complement strand
TCTAAGTCTAATTGATTTAGGGGATGGCTTTTGTCTTTTAAGAAGTGGAAATCGCCCGCCTCTGCCTGCCCCGGCGCGTTTACGTCTCGCGCTTGGACGCGAACGGAAGTCAAGTAAAGAGAAACATTGGTACTGGATCAGTTTGCCATCAAAATCATGTTCGGTGCGCTACCCTAGTGTGCGAGTGTAATCCGAGCCGACGACCATCAACGTCGGCACGAACTACAAGCTCGATTTCAAATTCGCCCGGAGGCGCGGCAGCTTATTCGTCAAGGATTCGTTTCTTCAGTTTGAGATTTTCGGTTGTCTTCAATCAGCGCGCGCAACTCTTGACGGAGCAACCTGATCTCACCGCGCAACGCCGTGATCTCTTCCGCGCCTGCAAGTTCCGCTTCGTCGTTCGCCGCGTCGCGCCCGACAAAGAAGGTCGCCAGCGTCGCCGTGACGTAACCGAACACGGCGAACGCATACAGGGCGAGCACAAAGCAGAGTATCCGCCCTTCGGCCGTCTGCGGAAAATAATCCGAACCCATCGTCGTCATCACCATCGCCGTCCACCAAAGAGCCGAACCGTAGTCCCGCAGAGCGGAACCCGGCTGCTCATGCTCGAAGGCATACATCCCAGCGGCGCCTAAGAGCGTGACGACAAGGGTGAGCGCGATGACGTAAGCTGCGCCGCGCCGGTTCATCGTCTTACCCAATGCGCGCATCCCGCGATTAAGGGAGCTGACGACGCGGAACAGCCGCAAGCCCCGCGCAGCGCGCGCCGCCCTGAGCACACGCACGACGCGGAATATGCGGAAGACGCGCAAGGCAGGCACGATCAGCGCGAGGACAATCAGCCAGTTGCTTTTGAGGTAGTCGGTCTTGTCAGGTGCGAGCAAGAACTTGATGGCGAAATCGAGGATGAACGCCACCCAAATTGCGTAGCCGATGATCTCAAGCGTCGGCGATAACTCGTAGAGCAATTCATAGACGAATAAGCCGAGCCAGACGAAGCCGAGCACGAGCATCGGCGTCTCCAGCCAGTCTTGCAGCCGTTCGAGCAGTTCACGCCGTTCGTCGTCGAGCACACGACTCGTCACCCCGTCCTTGTCCTCCGTGTTCATCAGTAAAGGATAGCAGCGCTAACGCGCGTTCGTCTTGTGTTCTTTACTAAGAAGATCGGTTGCTTTGCCCGTCATCACTCCGCGTGGTCTCTTTTTTCATCGCTTTTCACGCGCTCACGCCCGCCCGGTGCGCCCGGCGAGCGTCGCTACCACCGCGACCAACTCGGTCGGCTCCACAGGCTTCGGGATGTGCAACTGAAAGCCTGCGAGCAACGCCCGCTTGCGGTCTTCCGCTCCGGCGTAAGCTGTGAGCGCGGCAGCCGGGATGCGTCCGCCGCGATCATCAGGTAAGGCGCGGATTTGGCGAATGAGCGAATACCCGTCTTCTTCTGGCATTCCGATGTCCGACACGATCACGTCCGGTCTCGATTCTTCGAGCGCGGCGAGCGCATCAAGGACGGAAGCCGCCGTCGTCACCTCGGCTCCGCATTGCGCGAGCACGACCGTTAGCAGTTCGCGCGCGTCAGGTTCATCGTCAACGACGAGCACACGCAAGCCGTCAAGCTCAGGGGGACACATCATTTCGCCCGCGCGCTCGGCCTTCGGGTGTCGGCGTTCCTCGCCGTCCGGCGCGCGGTGGACAATCATCAATGGCAGACTCACGGTGAAGGTCGCGCCCTGACCATCGCCGGGGCTGTCAACGCGAACCGTTCCGCCGTGCAGTTCGACTAAGTGGCGGACGATGGCGAGACCCAAACCGAGTCCGCCGTGCGCCCGTGTCGTCGCGCCGTCGGCTTGCCGGAAGCGGTCGAAAACGAAAGGAAGAAACTCCGGGCTGACGCCTTGTCCGGTGTCGCTGACGACAATCTCGATGTGCGAGTTAACGCGCTCAAGTCGAAGCTGCACGCGCCCTCGCTTCGGCGTGAACTTGATGGCGTTTGATAAAAGATTCCAGATTATCTGCTGCAAGCGCGCCGGGTCGCCGGAGATGGGACCCGCCGCCGGGTCGAGTAAGGTTTGCAGCCGAATCTCTTTCGCTTCCGCCGCCAAACTTACAGCATCAACGGCGGCTTCGACGATTGGTATGAGTTCTACCGGATGTACGTCGAGGCGCATCTTACCCGTGATGACACGCGACACGTCCATCAAATCTTCAATGAGTTGCGACTGCGCCTTGCCGTTACGCTCAATGGTTTCAAGAGCGTTCGCTGAATTTGTTTCATCAAGTTTGCCGCTTCGCAACAAGCTCGACCAGCCGATGATCGCCGTGAGCGGCGTGCGTAGTTCGTGTGAGACGGTGGCGAGAAATTCGTCCTTCAGGCGGTTGGTTTCCTCGACGCGCTGGCGCGCACGCACTTGCTCGGTCACTTCAACGGCATGAACCAAGATGCCGTCAATCTCTCCGCGAGCATCGCGCGACGGTTGATAGACGAAGTTGAAGAAGCCTTCATCGAGCGTCCCGTCGCCGCGCCGGTCGAGTTTGACCGACACTTCGTTACCGATGAAAGGCTCGCCCGTGCGATAGACTTTGTCCAGCAGCTTGAAGATGCCCTGACCTTCGAGTTCAGGCATCGCTTCTCTAATCGACTTACCGATGAGGTCGGAAGCATCACGGCGACCGACGAGTTGCACGTAGAGTGGGTTGGCAATCTCAAAGATGTGTCGCGGCGCACGCAACGTGCAAATGGCAGCCGGAGCCTGCATGAAGAGA
>JACCYN010000070.1 GCA_013696465.1 Pyrinomonadaceae bacterium | reverse complement strand
GATCAACTCGCGTCGCGCGTCTGGCCGGGATGTAGCTCGCAAGCAGCGCGACACCTGCCAACAACAGCGCGATGCCTGCGAACGAAACTGGATCGGTCGCCGTCACGCCGTAGAGCGAACTCGCAAGAATGCGCGTGACGATAAAAGCGCCGACGAGTCCTAGGGCAAGACCTGCTGCTACCAATATCATCCCTTGACCCAGCACCATCCACAACACGTCTCCCTGCTTCGCTCCCAAAGCCATGCGGATGCCGATCTCATGCGTGCGCTGGCTCACTGAATAAGCGATCACGCCGTAGAGTCCGCCGACCGCGAGCATGAGCGCCACGCCCGCCAGCACCGCGAACAGCATCCCGAACACGCGCGCCACCCACACGGTTTCCGAAACGGCGAGGACACGCTCCATCGTGCGCACGTTGTTGATCGGTTGATCTTTATCAATCGCCCAAATCTCCCCCCGCACCGCACCGCTCAAGCTTCCCGGATCGGCGAGGTTTGTACGCACCACAATGGTCATCGAACGCCACGAATCCTGTTTGTGCGCGAAGTAGAGTTGCGCTTCCTCCTTATCGCGTAAGGTTTGACGCTTGATGTCGCCGACGACGCCGATGATTGTGCGCCAACGGCTTTCGGGGCCGCCTAATCTGATCCGTTTGCCGACCGCATCATCATTCGGGAAGTAGCGACGCGCCAGCCAGTCATTGACGATCACCACGGGCGGCGCATTCTCATCATCAGTTTCCGCGAAGTCGCGCCCGCGCAGTAGCGGGATGCCAATCGCGCTTAAGCAGTCGGGCGTGATCACCGTGTGACCGGCCGATTCCTCTTCTCCTTGCGGAACAGGGTGGTTTTCGGCGACGAAGCTTGTGCTTGAACTACTGTCGCTATCGAGCGGCAACATGCTCACCGCGCCGACCGACTTCACACCCGGCAAAGTTCTGATTCTTTCCACCGCCCGACTGTAAAAAGATGTCACGCGCTGCTCGTCTTGCTCGTACTGCGTCCCCTGCACCCAGAGTTGCAGCGTCAACACGTTCTTCGGATCGAAGCCCGGTGCAACCTCTTGAAGTCGCATAAAACTCTTCATCATCAGCGCTGCGCCGATAAGCAGCACGAGCGTCAAAGCGATTTCCGAGACGACGAGCAAACTCCGCAAGCGGTTGCGACGCACGCCCTCCGTCGCACTTCGGCTACCTTCCTTGAGCGACACTTGCAAGTCAGGCTTCGACGCTTGTAAGGCGGGCACTAATCCGAAAATGATTCCGGTGAGCAGTGAGACCGAGAGCGTGAACAGCAACACACGCGCGTCAATATCGAAGCGCACCCAGAAAGGCATCTGCTCCGGGATCGCGGTCACCAACAGATCGATTCCCCACATCGCAAGCAACACGCCTAACGCGCCGCCCGCAAGAGAAATCAACACGCTCTCCGTCAACAACTGGCGAATTACACGCGCACGTCCCGCACCGAGCGCGGCTCTGATCGCCATCTCCTTCTCCCTTGAGACGGAGCGCGCAAGCAGCAAATTGGCGACGTTGGCGCACGCGATCAATAACACGAACAGCACCGCGCCGAGCAGGGCGACGAGCACCGTGCGCGCTTCTTCATCAATCAACTCTTCGCGCAAAGAGATGACGCGCACGCCCCAACCTTTGTTCGTCGCCGGGTGTTCCGCCTCAAGGCGCTGCGCGATAGTGGCCAACTGCGCCTGCGCTGCCTCAAGCGTCACGCCCGGCTTAAGGCGCGCGATGCAACTCAAATAGTGATTGCCACGATCCGCTTCCGCCATGTCGAGCGCGAGCGGAGTCCACAATTCGGCGTTCGACGGGTATTTAAAGTTAGGCGGCATCACGCCGACGATGGTGTGGTCTTCGCCATTGACTTTAAGCGTTTTCCCGGCGAGGTTCGCATCGGAGTTGAAGCGACGTTGCCAGAGGCTATGACTGATGAGCGCCACGCGCTCCGCGTTCGGGCGATCTTCCGCCGCCACCAGATCGCGCCCGTGCACGGGACTTACGCCCAGCGTGCGGAAGAGATCGGCGGAGATGCTTGCGCCTTTTACACGTTCCGGCTCATTCTCGCCCGCAAGATTGAAGCTTCGCTCGTAATAAGCGGCGAGGCGCTCAAACGCGCTGTTCTCGTTGCGCCAATCAACGAAGTCGCCGAGCGATACGACGCCGCCCCTGATGCCCTGTTTCAGTTGCGTTTGCTGCACGACGACGAGCCGTTGTGCATCTTCGTATGGCAGAGGGCGCAAGATGAGCGCGTTCACCATGCTGAAGATCGTCGTGTTGACGCTGATGCCTAGCGCCAGACTCAACACCGCCACCAACGTAAAGCCCGGAGCCTTAAACAACATCCGCGCGCCATAACGCACGTCCTGCCACAATGTGCTCATCAATCCCTCTCCAACGCGAACGAATCTCTCAACTTATATGAAATCATCGTGCCACCCGTCGCCGCACGGCTCAAATAACTCAATCGTCCGATTTTGTGGAATAAACGAGGATTATCGCAGGCTGGCTGTCCGCTTGTGGGATCGCGCGATCCCAAAATTGAAACTTTGCTTGATGTCGGAATCAAGAGGCGGTTGGCACCGCCGCGAGGCTAAATTATTAGCTCAGTGCGGTTGAGTTAATGAAAGCTAATCCGAATTCATCGAGGATCATCCGGGCGACTTCATCGGCGGGTAAATC